>DAOUEB010000104.1:0-3658 GCA_034430675.1 Dehalococcoidales bacterium | reverse complement strand
ATAATGATACTCTGCATTATCCCACCCTGCGCCATCGTTCTGGTACTGCTGGTCTTCTACTATGTTCTCAAGAGCTTCCGCTTTACCATCCTGTCCATGATTCCAGCCTGGTTCGCCGCACTCTGGACTTTCGGCACGATATTCTGGAGCGGCCAGGACCTTAACCTGTTGACCGTACTGAGCCCGCTCTTTATCCTGGTGATGGGCTCCGCTTACGGCCTGCACTACACGAGCCATTTCCTGGACAATATGGGCAAGTACCCGGACCGCCGTGAATTGACGATAGCGACTTTGAGTATGGTGGGCACGCCCATATTCCTGGCAACGATAACCACCATGGCCGGTTTCGCCTCGCTGGCCTGGACGGAAGTAGTGCCGATGCGCCACATGGGTATTTTCGTTACCCTGGGCATCGGCTATGCCGGGTTCATAGCACTATTTTTCCTGCCGGCGGTGCTGTCCAGGTTAAAGCTGCCGGCGAAAGCCACACAGGCAAGAGGCACCTGGCTCAATAACTTTATCCTGAAAGCATCCGGGCGGAGGGTCCTGGTCCCCGTCATCTTTGCGGCTATCTTCGTGGTTTCCGCCGCCTATATACCCCGGCTCCACGTGGAATCGAACACTTTGACGTACTTTAAAGAGAGTTCAGAAATAAGGCAGACCTTTGCCCGCGTCGAAAAGAGCTTCGGCAGCGCCATACCCCTCACCGGGGAGATAGCCGCCCCGCAGGGGAAAGTAGCCCTGATGGATGCCGCGTTTGCCAACAAAGTTCTGGAAACCGAAAGAGAGCTGGAGAGTCTTCCGGGTATCAGGAACGCTTTCTCCGTATTCGACCTGCTCGTGGGAATCAACAACATGGCTACAGGGGAGAATGCCTATCCCTCTAATCCGACGCTCACCCGCATGATGCTCTCACAGATAAGCAGTCAGGAAATCGGCACCTGGGCATCCGAAGACGGCTTTAAAATGATAGTGAAAACCGAAGGGCTGAACTCCGAAAATATAGATACACTCGAAGAATTTGTCGCCGGGCATAGCGACACGATACGGATTATTACCGGCATACCGGTGCTCTTTAACGAGATGAATAAACTCGTCATCAGGAGTCAGATACAAAGCCTCGGCCTGGCGCTGGTACTGATTTTCATCATGCTCTGGTTGACGCTGCGGCGCATCACGGCCGCCCTGGCGGGCCTGCTGCCCATCGCCATCACCATCTGCGCTATCATGGGCATGCTGTCCATAACCGGCTTTAACCTCAACCTCATGACCGCCAACCTGTCCGCCATCGCCATCGGCGTCGGGGTGGACTACTCTATTCACCTGATATCGAGTATTTACTACTATCGAGGGCGCGGGATGAGTCGGGAGGAGTCTGTCAATGCGGCTTTATCCACGGTATCCCGTCCGGTGCTGGCCAACGCTTTCGGACTGGCCATCGGGCTTTCGGCCCTCTTCTTCTCACCGCTGCGTATTCACACTCAAGCGGCCTCGGTCATGTGGGTAGCCATGGTCGTCTCATCGCTGGCGGCTCTGCTGCTGGTGCCGCAGTTCTATGCGAGCCGAAAAAAGACGAAAAATGCATAGTAAACAGATGCAATAAAGCCCAGCCAAAACACGAGTCAGTATTACGGCGCCTGACCCGGCCAGCCGGGCTTTATATTTTATAAGCGAGACAGAAAAACCCTTATTCCACTTTGCCGAACTTTTCTTCCAGAGCGGCCTTGTCCCATATCTTGCCGGTTACCTCCTGGGGGTCGGACCCCGCCAGCATGGCCGGATACTTCTGCCAGATAATCGGCTCTTCAAAGTCGCTGGTGTCCCGGCCTTCCATAAAGCCCATGACTATATCGGTTTTAACGAAGTAAGGGCGGATGCAGGTAATGGCGATGCCCTCCTCCCGCCGCATCTCATGGGCCAGTCCGAGGGTTAACCTCTCCACGCCGGCCTTGGTGACGCCGTAACCGATGTTCATGCGTATCTGGTGGGCCAGTATCGACGATACATTAATAATCGTGCCGCTCTTCTTTTCCAGCATGTGCGGCAGGATCACCTTGCTACAGAGGAACGTCCCGTCCAGGTTTACGGAGAGAATCAGCCGCCACCGGCGGTAGGGCAAATTGAGGAAGGAGTCCTGAGCAGTGACGCCGGCATTATTCACCAGCACGTCAATCTTGCCGAACTTCTCCAGCGCTTTATCGACAATATTATTGACATCATCCTCGATGGTGATATCGCCACCCAGCGATAGAGTCTTACTACCGAGTTCCTCAATCTCCCCGGCGGTTTCCGTCAGCTTGCCGTCATCAACCACGCGGTCGCATACCACCAGGTCGGCTCCTTCCCCGGCCATACCGAGGGCGATGGACTTTCCCAGACCCTGTCTGGCTCCGGTAACAATGGCAACTTTACCCTTCAAAGACATCTCAGTGCCTCCTTCTTTTATAAGTCAGGTTATCGTTTAGGTAAGCATACCGTAATCGAGCGGGAAGATACCGGCCGTCTGATTGGCGGCGGCATCGGACGCCAGGTAGAGAGCAATCGCCGCCACGTCGTCAGGCTCGCCGAAGCGCCCGATAGCAGTCTGGCTCAGCATTCTATCGTTAACTCCGGGCATTTGCAGGAACGGGTCGGACAATCGACTGTGCACCCAGGCGGGGGCGATGGCGTTGACCCTGATGTTCCACTTGCCCCACTCCTTGGCCATGACACGGGTCATGTGCATCACGGCGGCCTTGCTGATACAGTAGGCGCCCAGTGATTCTTCCACCCTGACACCCATATAGGAAGTGATGTTGATAATACTGCCCCCGCCCTGCTCTTTCATAATGGGAGCAATCTCCTTGGACAGAAAGAACGGGCCCTTCACATTGACATTCATCACCGCGTCCCACTGCCATTCCTCCATCTCCACGAGAGGCACCATGAAGCTGGAGCCGGAGCTGTTCACCAGTATGTCAATCCGGCCGCATTCCTTCATCACCTGCTCGACGAAAGGTTTGGTCTGGTCTAACTTGGCGATATGGGAAGCAATCCCCAGGACTTTACCGCCCGTTATCGACTTGATTTCCTCGGCGGCCTTATCCAGATTCTCCTGCTTCCGGCTGCTGATAACCACATCGGCGCCGACCCCGGAATATGTCTCGGCGATAGCCTTGCCGATATCTCCGGCGCCCCCGATGACGATGGCTACCTTACCTTTCAGAGAAAATTTAGAAATGTCCATGCAACACTCCTTAAGGATTTATTTTATATTTTATCGCTCCCCTGTCATTGCGAGGGCGCCGCCCGAAGCAATCCGCCCCCCTGATTAAGGATTGCTTCACTAACGTTCGCGATGACAATAAAAAACAACCTCGTCTTATTCTACTTTTATGATGCAGGCGCTAGCCTGGGCCAGGCCGCCGCAAATGGCTCCCATGGCGTAACCGCCGCCCCGCCGCCGCATCTCATACATCAGGTTCATGATGAGTCTGGCACCGCTGGCGGTGTTGGGATGCCCGATGGCGATGGCACTGCCGTTGATGTTCATCTTTTTCTTTAGCTCTTGATACTTGCTGTCGTCATTATCGACGGCGAGTTTCATGGATACCAGCGGCACGCAGGCAAAGGCCTCGTTAATTTCCATGACTGCCATGTCGTCGAGGGTCATGTCGGC
>DAOUEB010000103.1:0-8311 GCA_034430675.1 Dehalococcoidales bacterium | reverse complement strand
TTTTCCGGAACGCACACTTTGGTTGACTCACTCGCTGGGCACAGAAGAATAAATATGTTAATATTACCCTCGAGAGCGCTAAATATTAAATTGTGAGATCGAAAACCAGTTCGAAAGTTCTGCCTATTGTCACCCTATCTCCACCATATGGGTAATTATATTACCAATCTGCAAAGCTAACTGATTACTTAGTATATCAACAACGCAATTTTCCACATTTGGCGACAGGTAGTTATATTACCCTGATTCAACTCCTAGATAGGTATTGCTTTGCAGTAAGATTTATGAATAGCTAAGCATAGCTAATGTTCACTTTCTACGCTGCAGCAAGTGGAAGAGACCCAAAAAGATATTAATTCTAGGTACCCTTTTCATGTAGGCATTGTAATCATCACCGAACTTCTCGATTAGACGTTGGTCTTCCTCTCTACAACTCATGTAGATGACTGCCGTGCCTACCACCCCAAGTATCCCGAATAGCCAATGAGGATACCATAAAAAAGTGGTGAGGAAAATTGCGTAGATTCCACCTGTGTATTGCGGATGCCTAACTACTGCGTAGATGCCTGTGCTAACCAGACGTGTTGTGTTTACGAAAGATTTCCTTTTAGGAACACCGCCACGTCTCGGGAACATGACTATGGGAGCCATGACCAGCACCATGCCGAATGCCCATACCACCCAACCGATGATGAATAATGCTGGGTATGATTCTACTTCTATAACCCCTGTCAAGACTAAAGGATTGGCTGGAAAACAGACAATACCTAGGATAGTTATAAGCGTGCTCCAGAGGATATTCTTCCATTTCTGAGATGACAAGTTTTTACCCATCACTTATGCATTTACTATATTATGTGTGACGAGCATGTTTCAAGCCTCGAGTTGAGACAAGCAACTGCTGTAGAGTTGGAATAAGCTCTTCCCTCTCAAACAGAAGTTCGGGAACTGTTCCGAATGGCCCACCAGGGGTGTTAATAGGCAGAACTTCCGCCGCCACCTTCCTATTCTCATTATTTGGTAATGGTAAGTGATAATGTACTGTTGCTTTGTCCTTGTCAATCTCAATTCGTTTAATAAGTGAGCGTAAGAAAGCCTTCCTCTCGGTTATGTCGGATTCTTCGAGTTGATAAGCCTTCTCCGTAACCTTCGCCGACATTTATGCTCTCCTTCCTCCTGATTTATGTCATACGTCCTGTAGCTGAGATTATACCATTAATTAATTCAGATAAGAAGCCTGAGTGGCTTCGGGAAAATGATTGTATTAAGTTCATTTATGTTGACTAATTCTTAAATAAGGCTATAATAAAATAGCCCGATTTTAAAATGGTTTGTGCACACGTGGCAGGTAAATATAAAAAAGGGGGTACAAAAATGGCAAAGGAATTTATTCTCTACAATCTGGCGGAGCATGTGACTGATGAGGAATACAAGGACTATGCTAATAATGAGAAAAGCCCACTGATTGAAAGTCTCCCTTCGGTCAAGAAATTCCAACTGGTCAAGATAACGAAGTCGTTGACAGGAGAGGTCCCCTATAAATATATAGGAATCGCAGATTTAACCAGCCTGGATGACTTCATGCAGAAAGACGCCCAGTCACAGAAATACCAGGACTTTCGGGCAAAATGGCAGACGATGGTGTCAGACTTCATTATCCTGTTCGGAGAAGAAGTCTATTGATTTGAAAATCACCCGTGGAACTCCAGTCGTAAAAACTTACCAAGCCCAGCGGTAATGGATATAGCCGGCTGAAAAAGGTTTATAAAAGGAGCAATTATGAATTTAGAGAACCTATTAACCGATGAAGACCGCCAGATTCGGGAGACAGTAAGGGATTTTACCAGGAAAGAAATAATCCCCAATACCAGGAAACTGGAAGCAGACTATAAACTGGTTGAGGAAGTCCATCAAAAACTTGTTGACATAGGAATTCAAGCGGCGGGGTATCCTGCTGAATATGGCGGGGGGAATGGCTCCAGCACCGCTCTTGGCATTATCTGCGAAGAGTTAGCCAAGGGTGATGGCGGCATAAGCCTTTCCGCAGGTATCAACTGGGGCATTATTCTTAAGCCGGCAATGGTAGCCCAGAACAAGGCGGTTATGGACAGGTTCATTCCGAGTTTCTGCAGCGGTAAATTGGCCTACGCCTGTCTTTCCATGACCGACGAAGCTGGAGGAGCAGATTCCGAGAATCCTCTCCTCGCGGGTGCCGGAATTAAAACCACCGCCAAGCTTGAAGGCGATGAATACGTGATAAACGGGAGCAAGTCATGGCCGACTCATGGTGGAATAGCGGAATGCTATTTGACCATCTGTACCACTGACCCCGATGCAGGAGATGAAGGCGTTGCCCTGATTTATGTCCCCAGGGATACCCCGGGGCTGACATTTGGTAAACCGGAAAAGAAGATGTTATTTAAAACATCGATAAACAGTTCGGTATACTATGACAATGTTCGGGTGCCCAAGGAACTTCGGCTGGCCGGCCCCGGTATGGATGCCAATTTTTACCATTTCCTCGAATCGGGAACCGGGTGGCATTCGGCTACGATGTCCCTGGGAATTGCCGAGCGGGCTTTTGAGATAGTGCTGGAGTATACCGGAACTCGCATGGGCGGATTCAAGCCAGTGAGACAGCACAGCATGGTAGCCGGGATACTTGCCGATATGGCGATTGGCCTGGACATGATGAGGGCAAGTATTTACAACCTGAACTACATGCTTGACCATCTTGACATATATGGTCCGCCGTGGTCACCGACATTCATATCCAAGGCAGCTGCCACCAGGGTCTACGCCTCAGACATGGCAGTGGAAATAGTGAACAAAGGTGCCGAACTGCTTGGCTCAATGGCGATTTCGGAGGACTTCCCCTATGAGAAGTGCCTCAGGGATGCCAAGATAACCCAGTTGTGGCTTGGAGGACAGCAAATCTGTCGTTACCGCGTCGCCAGAGGTTATTATGACTTGAAAAACTGGGCTTAGTCGTTTCATTTAGACTGATATCATCGTAATTTAAATGAATAACAAGTAACATGAGTCCACCTTTTTCAAGTCACTCGCACAGATTGACTCGCCGAAAAGTCTTGGTAAATCGCTTAACGAGGCAATAGTAAGGCGGGGAAACGTAAAATAGCCAGGAGACAGCAGCTATGAAGTATCACAAGAGCGGCTTTATGAAGACTTTGGGGTTGGAGGGGAGCACTAATGGCGGCGGCACAGGCTCTTCACAATACCGCGACCTTGATGAGGTCAAGGCGTCACCGGCGGCAGAGCGGAAACTACCCTGGTGGGTAAGGGAAGTCGATAAACCCACCGTGGAGATTGACTGGAGCCAGATGAAGCACTTTGACTCCAGCAACATTATGTTTGTCAATGGTTTTGCCCAGGCTGTCGGTCCCGATAACGCCATGAAGTTGGGGGGGCAAGCTGCGGAGACAGGTACCAAATCTATACTTGAAAACGAGCCGGGGTACACCCTGAGGGATAAGGCACTGGTCGCCGGCGGATGGCTAACATCACTCTTAACCGCAGAGCACGCCTTCCTTGGCCCCGGGCTCACGGTTCCTTTCGCCATGTCGGGCATACCCGACGACCTTGATTACCCCCGCTACGAGGGCATACCCGAGGAAAATACGCGGATGGTCCGGGCGGCGGCCAAGCTTTACGGCGCCGCCTCAGTTGGCGTGGTGGAACTCGACGAAAACACCCGCAAACTAATCTACGCATTTGATGGTTGGGACAGCAGGAAGTGGGAATTTGAGGACGTAGACAAGGCGTACGAGACGGAAAAGAAGAAGGTGATACCCTACCGGGCGAAATGGGTGATTGTCTACACCGTCCGGATGTCACCGCTCTCCCTGGCCACGGCACCGGCGGCCCTGGCCACAGCCGCCTCCTCGCTGGCCTATTCTGAGGGCACTTCAGTCCAGCTCCGCCTCCAGCAGTTTATAAACAGGCTTGGCTACCAGTGCCTGGCTGACGGTAACATGGGTACCTCAGGTAACAGCCCCGGCTTTGGCGTGCTGGCCGGACTGGGCGAGTTAAGCCGTTTGAACAGGATGATTTCTCCAAACTGGGGCCCCCTGGTGCGGGTTTACAAGGTGATTACCGATTTGCCACTGGCTCCCACTAGGCCGATAGATGCCGGTATATTCCGCTTCTGCCGTACCTGCAAGAAGTGCGCCGAGGTCTGTCCAAAGCAACGCCCTCAGTATGGAAACAGAACCCTCATATGAGGTACAGGGGCCCTGGAACAACCCCGGCGTCAGGACATACTACGAGAAAGCCCCCAACTGTTTTTCACACTGGCTGAGGATAGGCGGGCATGATTGTGGCATCTGCCTGGCTGCCTGCCCGTTCTCCAAGCAGGACAACTCGTTGATACATATACACGATTTTGTAAGGCAAATTGTAGCTAAAACGTCGGTATTTAATAGTATGTTCAGAAAGCTGGACACCGACCCCGGCTACGGGAAGGACCCCGAAGCGTGGTGGGACCTCGACCTGCCCCCTCATGGTTATAATAACACGCAGGGCGGCTAGCAGCAGTTAATTAAGGGCTCGAAATTAAGTAGCGTTTAAAATATTCTCGCTCTATAAAATTATAGAGCCAGGGGATTTTATAATTTCAGGATGTCAGGAAAGGGAGCCTCTGCGGGGGCTCCCTTCTTATTATTAAGCAATAAAGTTAAGCTTGGACGTAGAATCTGCGTGCATCACATTGTATTGGGCAGGAACAGTGAAACCGCCGGTACCGCTACGAGGAGAGCGACATGGAGGAAATCAGCTATCAGGAATGGTATTATCCCGCGGAATATGGTGCCAACGGGGACATCGGTTACCGAAGACAGGATAAAGACATTCATCCCCATGGGCGGGGTAATCAGTCCAATCTCCATCACTCTCACCATGATTACCCCAAACCATATCGGATTAAAATCCAAAGCCAGAATTACAGGGAATATTATCGGGAGGGTGAGGATAATAGAGGCGTAAATATCCAGAAAACAACCGAGGATGATGTACATTACTATTATCGCAACCAGAATCCAGATATTGGCTACGGGTAATCCGACGACGAAATCGCTTAATAGCGTAGGCAGCCTGCTTACGGCCAGAAAACGCATCAGCATGAAGGCTCCGACTATCATTAAGACAATCATGGCCGTGACCTGGGCCGTCTCCACGATAGAGCCACGAAAATTCGTCCAGTTGAGCTTGCGGCCAACCAGACTGATAACTATAGCCAGGAAGGCGCCGAGCGCACCGGCTTCAGTGGGAGTGAAAACCCCCGTGTAGATGCCACCCATGACCAATACAAAAAGGGCCAGCATCGCCCAGGTATTTTTTAACGAGAAGATTTTCTCTTTGAGACTGAACTTCGGGCCGCGAGGGCCGAGCTTCGGATTGAACCGCGTTACTATCCAGATAGCGCCGACATAAAACGCGGCTTCGGTTATCCCGGGGATTATCCCCGCCATAAATAGCCTGCCTATAGACTGGTCGACGAGTATGCCGTATAGAATGAATCCCATACTGGGCGGGATAAGGATACCCATGGTACCCCCGGCGGCAACGCTACCGGTAGCCAGCTTATCGTCGTAGTCGAGTCTTTTCATCTCCGGGAGGGCGACTTTACCCATGGTTGCGGCCGTTGCCGTACTGGAACCGCACACGGCGGAAAAGGCGGCACAGGCTCCTACGGTAGCCATGGCCAGTCCCCCTCGCAACCGCCCTATCCACTTGTGGGCGGTGTTGTACAGGTCTCCGCTGACACCGGCGTTGGAGATTACCGCACCCATGAGGACAAACAAGGGAATTGCCGTTATGGGGTAGAAGGCGATAGTACTGTAAGGCAATTGACCGGCGAATATTAAAGCGTAATCAAAGCCTACGATTAGACCGTAGCCGATAAAGCCAACCAGCGCCATGGCGGCACCGATCCATATCCTCATAAAAACAAGGATAACCAGGATAACTAAGCCGATACCGCCAATTAATTCCGAACTCACTTTTCCCGTGCCTTTTTGATGGACTCAATTAAGATTGGTATCATGACTATTAGCAATAAGAAAAAACCGAAGAATACCACCAGATAAAATGGGTAATTCGGTATGCCGGTGATATCAGAGCCTCGCCCTAACTCCTTAACGATAAGAGATTCCGAAAAGGCCTGCGAGGCAAAGATAACGCATAGGCCAATAACGATGATATGATTAATAATATCGATAATTGCCTGCGTTCTCTCTGAAAACCTGCCGACGACCAAGTTTACCTTGATATGCATTCCCTTCAGGGCACACCAGGCAAATCCCAGGAATCCCACGATAACCATCATGTATTCGGTGATTTCCTTGCTGGCCATGATGGGGCGATTGAAAAAATAGCGCAGACAGACATCGGTGACGGTGAGCATCATCATGCAGACCAAAACGCCCACCGCCACCACGCCGAATATCTCGCTTATCTGCGCTATTCTATTATCTGCCGAATGCAATGCTTTTCGGATTTGCATTCGCAATTCCCTTACTATAACTAACTATTTATACTCTTCTATCATTTTCATCATATCGTCATAGATATCTCGCGCGTTGTTAAAACCGGCGGCTTCGGATTCAGCTATCCACTGCTCGTGAATCGGTCTGGCAAGGTCTAACCACACCTGTTGCTGCTCCGGTGTCAGGTCGACGACTTCATGCCCCATCTCAATGGCGGCAGCTCTGCCTTCTCTGGCCGTGTTTACAGAATCCGCCAGCGAGGGCTCCTGCCATGCTTCGGCAGATTCCAGGATTATTTTCTGGTACTCAGCCGGCAGCTGGTTGAAGCTGTCGCGGTTCATAATCCAGCCGATGGTCTGCATACCCATACCACCTTCTCCAACTACCGTGTGGTATTTAAACAGCTCCAGCAGGCCGGAATCGTAAACGGCGTTCCAGTGAATGAACATCCCCTGTATGAGATTCGTATCCAGCGATGTATACCATTCCATCGGAGATGGGCTGACAATAGCACCGCCGTAGGCGCCTATTTGTTCTTCCCAGAGTCTATTGGCATATGTCTTGAGGCCGGCCAGGTCCTCCGGGACTAGTACCTGTTTAAACTTATCGGTGGTATGAATGTGTTCTGGTGGCAGGCCCATCATGCGCAGCACGAAGACATTCCCGTACTCTTCTTCAAGCTCCGGGTACTTATCCCGTAATTTATTGTATATTTCCATCTGGGCACGCTCATCAGGTATGCCGGTACCGGGCAGGTCGATAACACGGTTTAGCTGATGCACGCCCGGATTGCCGCCGAGGACGTAGAGAGCTATATCGGCAACACCCGTTTCAAGAGCCCGGTAGGTATCCATGCGCGATACCAGGGATGCGGCAAAATAGGCTTCAATTAAAACCTTGCCATTGGTGCGCTTCTCAACCTCTGCAATCCATTCCTTGGCGCGCACCCCGAGGTCCCAGAATTCTGGTCCCCAATCAATGTACTTGAGATTATAAACCTTCTCAGGTTCTGGCGCTGGAGCCGGTGCCGGTGCCGGTGCCGGGGTCGGTGCCGGTTCTGGTTCGGCACAACTGCCGACTAGCAGAGTGGTGGTAAGGATAATCATAAATAAAGCTATAGCTAGTTTCTTCATTGTTTATACCTCCCTGTGAATTTAGAATTCAAAGAAGTCGGGCTTCGTTTATACTACATACTTTGTCCTTATGGCACCTCCTTTTATGATTTTTATACATGGCAATATAGTATATTATAAAGTCTGGGAAAGTCAAGAATTCATTAATTCGTCGAGCAGCGCATTTTCACAGGACGATGGCCTCACGGCTCATCTGGTAAGCTAGACAACCGGTCTTCTGTCGCCATGGAAAGTATTCCTCAACGCGATATCGAATGACACTCTTGCTGAAGCCACTCGTGGTGATAATGAGACCCTGTTCATGCGTACCCGTGCTTCCGCGCAACTGTTGCACTACTGGCGCCGGGGTGACAACAGGCGGATGTTTTCCCACCCCGTTAATTCTGGTCTACCTCATCTTCAGCTATCATGCATCAACTATCCCGAGGGCGGCCTGGTGTTGGGTGGTGGGGGGTTCTTCATGCCCAGGCGGAATAATTCCCCGGTGTCCTTGCGCTTCCAGTTCATCGATATCCGCTGCTGTGTCGGGTGGAGCATGGTAATTGCTCCCGGATTGGGGCATTCTTCAACGCAGCCGCCGCAGTACCAGCACTCTTCCGGGTAAACGACTATCGGAGGTTTTTTCTTCTCCGGGTTGGGCATCATAACGTCGGTGGGGCAAACCTCCACGCATAG
>DAOUEB010000102.1:0-20285 GCA_034430675.1 Dehalococcoidales bacterium | reverse complement strand
TTTCCCTGTCTTGATGGAGATGTCCGTCTCCAGGAGCTTATGATACACTTCGCGCAGTCGTGCGGGTGAATACCTGTCCGCCTGGTCCCACGCCTTACGCAAAACAAAGTCGGAAGTCAGTCCCAGTTTACTTTGAATATCCGCGCGGGACTTTTTCCGGCCTCTCATTTCCCTTATCTGGAAGATGATTCTGACCTGCCGCGACAGCATGACCAGAAGCTGGGCCGGTGCCGCTCCCTGCTTGAGCAACTGCTGTAAAAGTTCCTGAGCAGCACCTACCCTGAACTCGAGGACGGCATCAACCATGGCGAATACATTGGCTTCCTGGGCATAACTCACGACCGCCCTTACATCCGCTTCCTCGATGGGACGCCCGCCGGTGAACAGTGCCAGCTTATCGACCTCGTTGGACATAATCCAGAGGTCGTTACCCACGAACCGAGCCAGTAAAGTTACCGCCTGCGGCGATATGCTGCCGCCGGCTGCTTTCACCCGCTGCGTAATCCACTGGCTCAGTTGAGATTGTTTTAGCAAAGGGAATAACTTTACTTTTGCTATGGCCGAAAGCTCGCGCAACAGCGGATTACCAGCTTTTATGCCGCCTCCAATCAACACCAGTTCGGTAAATTCCGGCAGCTGTTTGATGCCTTCGGCTATCGCCTTATACCTTTCCGACTGCTCAGGCTGTCGGAGCGACTTCTTCCGGCCTGTTTTATTTCCGGACTCGAAACGCTCAAATAATCCTTCGACGATAACCAGTCGTTTCTCCGATAAGAACGGCACCGTTTCGCAGGCGCTCCGCAGATGTTCCAGCGTTACCTGACGCCCTTCAAGGACGGTGGTATTGGTCATCAGAGCGGTGGCGTCGCCGATGCCCTTCTTTATCTCTTCAAGCGCCTGCCGAAGGGAAAAATCGTCTTCGCCGATAAGCACGTGCAGCAAGCCTGTCCTCCAAATATCCGGGTTTACCTATTTTACCACACCAAAGACCGATGAGTAAGGTTGACAAAACCTCTCTACTAAGGAATAATCCCACAGAGAGCAAAGTAATAAGCTGTCAACCAGACTGCTGGAATCAAGAGGTGAACAATGATGTCGGAAATCCCTGAAGAAGGCGGCGTGACTGAAGAATTAAGAAAGCTGGCAGGAATAGCCACGGATATGCAAATGGCCGGTAAAATGAGGACACAGGCCATCAAACAGCTCGGCGAGATGGCCTCCCACGAAGCACTGCTCGTCCTGCTCAACCTGGCCGCCAACGATAAACTTAATATAGACGAAAGGGAACTGGCACTCAAGAGAGCCCGAGAAATAGTCAGGAAAGGCCGCTGATAATTTCACTACAGCCAGCCATGGGTTGCACTGATGAGTATTAACATCGGTATTATTGGCCTGCCCCAGAGCGGTAAGACAACCGTTTTCAACGCCTTAACCGGAGGCAAAGCGGGTACCGTCACCCACACTACGGACGGACTCTCCCCGCACATCGGTATCACCAGGGTCCCGGAGCCCCGCCTCAAGGTCCTGGACGAGATGCTTCACCCCAAAAAAGTTGTCCCGGTCGAAGCCAGGTATATCGATGTCGGGGCTTCGGTCAAGAGCCTGGCCATGGACAAGGGAATAGGCGGCGAACTGCTTAATCAACTCAGCACCGTTGACACGCTCATCTGTGTTGTCCGCGCCTTTACCGATGAGAGCATACCACACCCCGAAGGCAGCCTGGATATCAGGAGAGACATCGGCACCCTTAACATGGAGCTCGTCTTCTCCGACCTGGCTATCATGGAGAGAAGGCTGGAAAAACTGGAGATATCACTCAAAGGAGCCAAACCTCAAGAACGCCAGGGTTTCCTCCAGGAAAAAGACATCTTAATGCGATTGAAAGTCGATCTGGAAAACGACAGGCCCATCCGCGAGCTGGACCTGGAACCGTCCTCGGCCAGAATCATCACCAGCTACCAGTTCCTCACCGCCAAACCGCTCCTCATCGCGGTCAATATCGGGGAAGAGCAGATACCCGAAGCAGCCTCTCTTGAAGCAGAGTTGAACACGCGATATTCGGGCACCAGATGCCGGGTTATCACTCTCTGCGGTAAGCTGGAAATGGAACTGGCGCAGATGGAAGAAAGCGAGGCGAAGGAATTCCGTGTCGATTACGGTATCGAAGAACCGGGGCTGGAACGCACCATAAAAATGTCCTACGAACTTTCGAACCTGATTTCATTCTTCACCATCGCCTCGAACGAGGTCAGGGCCTGGTCTATCAGGAAGGGCACCACGGCCTTGAAAGCCGCCGGTAAAATTCATACTGACATGGAAAAGGGATTCATCCGTGCCGAAGGCGTCGGCTTTAACGAACTGGTAAAGTGCGGCAGCATCACCGAGGCGAAAAAACAGGGGTTGCTCCGACTCGAAGGTAAAGACTATGTCATTCAGGACGGCGATGTCATTACCTTTCTCTTTAACGTCTAGTTCTGCTATCGCTAACTCTACGCACGGATAACTTTAAGCCGTCCTCACTCACCACCACGACCTCCTCACCGGTATCGATATCCCCCTCGGCTGACGTTGCCCCCCAGAGCTCACCTTTGATTCTCACCATACCCTCCGGGGACAGTCTGCTGGCGATTTTACCTTTGGTGCCTACCATGGATGGCAAACCGACCGGCACCTGCCTTCTCAGAGTCCGGGTGGTAAAAATAAAAAGCCATGCGCCGAACGCAGCCCAGGCCACCATCACGCCGATAAGCACCTGAAAAGGCAGCTTAACCCCGAAGTCGGGAAGAAGCCAGCGCCATATCACATAGATGGCCACTTCCTCCAACGACGTACTGATAATAGCCAGTACCAGCCTGGCCCTGGTCAACTTACCCATATCACTCGCCTTTATTATAGCAGGACGGAGCCTTTATTTTAATACTACCTGCCTCGTTCTAAAAAATACTAAAGAATTTGTTTAATTTTAAGAAAAAAATGTCGGGGGACTTGACAAGGTATATACAAAAATGATACCATATGTGTTTGTAGTAATGCCCCAAGTGTTTTTTATTTTAACCTTCCCATACGTGTATGTCCGTAATACTGCCGCGTATATAAGCATGCCTTCATTCTGAATGATAGCGCTTAAAACACGAGACACGAGAATTGTTGCATTTTTCTAAGGAGTAGAGATGGTTTCAGCATCGCCAGTACCCACACCCAAGTCGAAGACCCCGGTTTCACGCAAATCCTATGCCAAGCTACCCAACGTCCTGGACGTACCCAATCTGATTAAGGTTCAGCTCGATTCCTTCCAGAGGTTTCAGGAAGAAGGTCTGAAACAGCTGCTGGAAGAGATATCCCCTATTAAAGACCTCACCGGTAACAGATTGGAACTCGGCTTTATCGCTTACGAGTTCCGCGAGCCGCGCCCGGGACATTCCGAGCAGGAATGTCACGAACGGGACCAGACCTTTTCCACCCCCCTGTACGTCAAGGTACGTCTTCTGGTTAAAGAAACCGGAGAAATCAAAGAACAGGACCTGTTCTTCGGCGATATCCCGCTGATGACCGCCAAGGGCACCTTTATTACCAGTGGTGCCGAACGGGTGGTCGTCAGCCAGCTACTGCGCTCGCCGGGTGTTTACTTCACGTGCGAAGAAGACCCGGCTTCCGGTCGTGATTTATGTCAGGGGAAACTAATCCCCACCCGCGGGGCCTGGCTGGAGTTCGAGACCAGCAACCGGAACGTAATATCGGCTAAAATAGACGGCAAACGTAAGATTCCCATCACCACCCTGCTGCGTGCCATCGGCTACGGCAGCGACGAGGAACTACTCAAGCTCTTTACTAAAGAGGACAGTTCCGACCATAATTACATCAGCACGACGATGGACCGCGAGCCGCTCATCAGAGATGAGAAAGAGGCTTTAATCGATATCTACAAGAAACTGCACCCCGGCGAGCTCCCCTCCCTCGACAACGCCAGGAAGCTGATAAAGAACCTGTTCTTCGACTCGGCACGCTACGACCTGGGGAGTGTCGGCCGTTATAAGCTGAACAAACGACTGGGCCTTGAGGTCAGCCTGAAGGAGCGTACCCTTACCCATGAAGACATCATCGAGATAGTGCGACACATCATCATGATTAATAACGGCCAGGACTCCGGCGACGATATCGACCACCTCGGCAACCGGCGGGTACGTACCGTCGGTGAACTGGTGCAGACCCAGTTCCGCATCGGCTTCCTGCGCCTGGAACAGGTAGTCAGGGAACGCATGAGCATTATCGGCACCGAGGCGGTTACCCCCAGTGCCCTGGTCAATATCCGCCCCATTGTGGCCGCCGTCAGGGAGTTCTTCGGTGGCTCCCAGCTATCGCAATTTATGGACCAGACCAACCCGCTGGCGGAATTAACCCACAAGCGCCGTCTTTCGGCTATGGGCCCCGGCGGTCTCTCACGTGAGCGTGCCGGCTTCGAAGTAAGGGACGTTCACTTCTCCCACTACGGGCGTATCTGCCCTATCGAGACACCGGAAGGGCCGAACATCGGACTCATCGGCTCTCTGGCCACGTACAGCATCATTAACGAGTACGGGTTTATCGAAACGCCGTACCGCAAGGTCATCAGTAAGATAAGCAACAAGGACAAGCAACTCGCCGGCAGAACACTCACGGAGGCAGTCCTCAATGAGAAAGGCACCACTTTAGCAAAAGCCAATACCGTTATTACCCCGCAGCTTGCCGTTAAAATATCGAAACTGAAGTCCAGAAAAATAAAAGTCGTCCCCTTCGTTTCCAACGAAATTATCTACCTCCCGGCCGATGAGGAAGATAAATATATCATCGCTCAGGCCAACGCGCTGCTCGACGAGAACAACCAGTTTAAAGAAAAAAGGGTTGAAGCCAGGCTGGGTGACGGCTACCTTCTGGAAACACCCGATAAAATGGAATTAATGGATGTTTCGCCCAAGCAGGTAGTCAGCGTCGCCACCGCCCTGACGCCCTTCCTGGAACATAACGATGCCAACCGCGCCCTGATGGGCGCCAATATGCAGCGCCAGGCGGTACCCCTCCTGTACCCCGAGGCACCGCTGGTGGCCACCGGCATGGAGATAGAGGCCGCCAAGCACAGCCGCCAGGTACTCTTCGCGCAGAACGCCGGTGTGGTAACCGAGCTCGCCGGTAATATCGACGAAAAATTTAACACAAAATATCGCATCGTGATTACGCGGGACGATGGCGAACAGGATACCTACGAATTGATGAAGTTCGTCCGTACCAATCAGGGAACCTGCATCAACCAGCGGCCTTTGGTGAATAAAGGCGACCGTGTCGAGGTCGGCCAGTTACTGGCCGACAGCTCCGCCACCGAGAACGGCGAACTGGCCCTGGGGCAGAACGTAACGGTCGCTTTTATGAGCTGGGAAGGCTACAACTTCGAGGATGCCATTATCCTCAGCAGCCGCATGGTTGAGGAAGACATGTTCACCTCCATCCACATCAACAAACACGAGGTGGAGGCCCGCGATACCAAGCTGGGCCCGGAAGAAATTACCCGGGACATACCCAATGTCGGCGAGGAAAGCCTGCGTGAGCTTGATGAAGACGGTATTATCCGGGTCGGTGCCGAGGTAAGACCGGATGACACGCTGGTAGGCAAAATCACCCCCAAAGGCGAGACGGAACTGTCCGCCGAGGAAAAACTGCTCCGGGCTATCTTCGGTGAAAAAGCCAGGGAAGTCAAAGACACCTCTCTGAGGGTCCCTCACGGCGAGTGGGGCAAAGTCATCAATGTGAAAGTCTACACGCGTAAAGACAGCAAAAACGGCGGCGACGACCTGCCTGCCGGGGTTAACCAGTGGGTACAGGTCTGGATTGCCCAGAAACGCCGGGTATCCGTCGGCGATAAACTGGCGGGAAGACACGGTAACAAGGGCGTTATCTCCATTATCGCCCCTAAAGAAGACTTGCCCTTCCTGCCCGACGGCACGCCGGTAGATATCATCCTCGACCCCATCGGTGTCCCTTCGCGTATGAATGTCGGCCAGGTCCTGGAAACCCATCTGGGCTGGGCGGCTCAGGTGCTGGGCTTCCGGGCGCTTACCCCGGTCTTTGACGGCGCCGATGATATGGCCATTGAGGATGCCCTGTGCCGGGCCTGGATTGCCCAGCAATCGGGTGCCACTGACCCTGCCCCCGAGAAAGATAAAACTCCTTATCAACAGGATACCGCCATAAGCTGGGTCAATAGCCACGGCTACGACGGGGAAGCTGTTTTCAACGAATCTCTCCGGGGACAGGCAAGAGACATCGGATTACGTCTCTGGCTTGAAGAACTGAAGATACCCAGCCATGACCTTAGCCCGGAGGAACTGGAAGAGGTGGTGGAAAAGGTCAATGCCGAAGGAAGATTCTCGCCGCCCACTTACGGCAAGGTCATCCTATATGACGGACGCACCGGCGAGCCCTTCGACCAGCCGGTGACCGTCGGCAACATCTACATGATGAAACTTATCCACCTGGTGGAAGATAAAGTCCATGCCCGCTCCACCGGCCCGTACTCTCTGATTACCCAGCAGCCGCTGGGCGGTAAGGCACAGTTCGGCGGCCAGCGTTTCGGTGAAATGGAGGTCTGGGCACTGGAAGCCTACGGTGCCGCCCACAACCTCCAGGAGATGCTAACGATTAAATCGGACGACGTCACCGGCCGGGCCAAAGCCTACGAGTCCATCATCAAGGGCGATGATATCCTCCAGCCCGGTGTGCCGGAATCGTTCAAGGTCCTCGTCAAGGAACTGCAGAGCCTGGGCCTCGCCCTTGAGGTTATTAACGAAGAAGAGACCAAGATTGCTTCCGCAGAAGAAACGGTGGAGGAAGCCTATAAACTGGAGGCAGAGTTGAAAGAAAGTGAAGAACCCCAATGGAGAGAGGTAGACGAAGATGTTCGAGATTAACGATTTTGATGCCGTCCGTATCTCACTGGCTTCACCGGAGCAGATACGCAGCTGGTCATACGGTGAAGTAACCAAGCCGGAAACCATCAACTACCGCACACTGAAACCGGAACGTGACGGCCTCTTCTGCGAAAGGATTTTCGGTCCGACCAAGGACTTCGAATGTTACTGCGGTAAGTACAAGAGAATCCGCTACAAGGGCGTTATCTGTGACAAATGCGGCGTCGAGGTAGCCCGCGCCAAGGTACGCCGGGAACGCATGGGGCATATCGAGCTGGCCTGCCCGGTGAGCCATATCTGGTTCGCCAAGGGCATACCAAGTCGACTCGGCCTGCTACTGGACCTTTCGCCGCGCAACCTGGAACATGTCCTCTACTTCTCCCAGTATATCGTTACCCAGATAAATGAAGAGGTCCGCGAAGAAGCCACCAGGCAGCTTGAAGAAAGCACGCTCCAGAACATAGAGAAGCACCAGCAAGCCGTAGAGGCCCAGGTCGCCCAGATGGAGCAGGAAAAGGCCACTGTAGAGGAAATAAATCAACTCCGCAACCAGTCCGTCGAGGAAAAAACCAAACTCGAGGAAGAGCTTGCCCTCGATACGGAAAAGCTCAAGGAACTCCATGTCAAGGAGCTGCTTACTGAAAATCAATATCATGACCTCAAACTGAAATTCGGGGATGTCTTCGAGGCCGGCATGGGCGCCGAGGCCATTCTACACATCATGAAGGGCATCAACCTCGACGAAATGCGCAATAACCTGCTGCAGGAGACCCAGTCCTCCTCGGGTCAACGCCGCAAGAAGGCGAGCAAGCGACTTCGCGTCGTGGAGGCCTTCCGCAACAGCGGCAACAAGCCGGAGTGGATGGTAGTGACCGTGCTGCCGGTGCTGCCGCCCGACCTGAGGCCCATGGTACAGCTGGACGGCGGCAGGTTCGCCACCAGCGACCTCAACGACCTTTACCGGAGAGTCATCAACCGCAATAACCGGCTGCGCCATCTGATTGACATCGGCGCCCCGGAAATTATCATCCGCAATGAGAAGCGTATGCTCCAGGAGGCCGTCGACTCCCTTATCGATAACGGCCGGAGGGGACGCGCTATCTCCATCAGCGGCAACCATAAATTAAAATCGCTCTCGGACATGCTCCGCGGCAAGCAGGGACGCTTTCGCCAGAACCTGCTCGGCAAGCGCGTCGACTACAGCGGACGCTCGGTAATCGTCTGCGGCCCCGAGTTAGAGCTTCACCAGTGCGGTCTGCCCAGACGGATGGCCCTCGAATTATTCAAGCCCTTCGTGATGCGCCGCCTGGTAGCGCAGGGGCTGGCTCCCAATATCAAGAGCGCCAGAAGGCTGGTGGAGAGAGCCAAATCCGAGGTGTACGACATCCTGGAGGATGTCGTCAAGGAGCGGCCGGTACTGCTGAACCGGGCACCCACCCTCCACCGACTCAGCATCCAGGCCTTCGAGCCGGTGCTCATCGACGGCAGCGCCATCCAGATTCACCCGCTGGTCTGCTCCGCCTTCAACGCCGACTTCGACGGCGACCAGATGGCGGTCCATGTACCGCTGTCACGGGCCGCCGTCAAAGAGGCCAGGGACATGATGCTCAGCCACCATAACATACTGCTGCCCAGCAGCGGTGAACCCACGGTAACGCCGACCCTGGACATGGTGCTCGGCTGCTACTACCTGACCACTATCCGGCGCCAGGGTAAAGAAAACGGTAAATTATACGGCAGCTTCGAAGAGGCCAAGCTCGCCTGTGAACTCGGTGCCGTCGACCTGAGAGAAGAGATTGAAGTCAGGAACAAAGAAACAGGTGAGAAATTTAAGACCAGTGTCGGCCGCATCCTCTTTAATGAGGTCCTGCCCGCGGAACTGGGCTTCTTCAATAAAATAATTGATAAGTCCACTCTGAAACAAATAGCCACCAGCTGCTGTAAATTGCTACCCGACGAAGAGACCGGCAACGTGCTGGACAGCATCAAGCATCTCGGCTTCCACTATGCCTCCAAGTCGGGAATAACCATCGCCATGAATGACATCAAGGTCCCGGCGAGCAAACCTCAGATGCTGGAAGAAGCCGAGACCAGGATTGCCACCATCGAAAACCAGTACCACCGCGGTTTGATTACCGAGGACGAAAGGTACAGCGGAATCATCGGGGTCTGGATGGAAACAACCGACAATATTACCAATACCATCTCCAATAACCTCGACCGCTACGGTGGTATCTACATGATGGCAACATCGGGAGCCAAGGGTAACATCTCCCAGATTAGACAGATGGCCGGTATGCGAGGATTGATGACCGACCCCGCCGGCAAAATCATCGAGTTCCCCATCAAGTCCAGCCTCCGCGAAGGCCACAGCGTTCTGGAATACTTTATCTCCACCCACGGCGCCCGCAAAGGCCTGGCGGACACGGCTCTAAGGACGTCCGACAGCGGTTATCTCACCCGGCGCCTTATAGACGTCGCCCAGGATGTTATTACTGCGCAGGACGACTGCGGCACTACCGACGGCATCCTGATATCAGAACCTAAAGAAAAAGGCCTGCTGCCTTCTCTTTCCGAGCGTGTAATGAGTCGGATGGCGGCCAGCGATATCGTCCACCCCAAAACCAAAAAAATTATAGTCGCCCAGAATGAAGAAATCGACGAGAAGAAAATGGAAGAAATCATCGCGGCCGGCATGACCTCGGTCCACGTCAGGTCGCCCCTAACCTGCCAGTCGCGGCGGGGCACCTGCCGGCTTTGCTACGGCCGTGACCTCGCCCGGGGAAGCCTCGTCGAGCATGATGTAGCCGTGGGCATCATCGCCGCCCAAAGTATCGGCGAACCCGGCACCCAGCTGACGCTACGTACTTTCCACACCGGCGGCGTGGTCGGACTCGATATTACCAGCGGCCTCCCCAGGGTGGAAGAACTTTTCGAAGCCAGGACACCCAAGGGGCAGGCGATTATCTCGGAGATAGACGGGACCGCCGAGGTAATCCAGAACGAGGAGGGGAGGAAAATCAAAATCACCAGCACCGAAATCTACCAAGACGAATATCCGTTGCCCGCAGGCTGGCAGGTAATGGTCAAGAAAGGTCAATGGGTAGATATCGGTACGGTACTGGCAGCCCCGGCAGCTGCAAAAGGCGGCGACTCTGAGACGACAACGACACCAGAGGCTCAGCCCGTAGTGGCCCGTTTTGCCGGTGAAGCCAACGTTAAAAAGAAGCAACTGGTCATAAGTTATGCCGAGAAAGAGGAGCGCGAGTATGTAATCCCGTCTACGGCCAGTATCTGGGTCCAGACCGACGACGAAGTGAAAGCCAGTCAGCAGCTTACCGACGGTTCTATAAACCCGCATGATATACTGCGCATACTGGGCAAGGAAGCCGTCCAGCAATATCTCGTTGACGAGGTGCAGAAGGTATACCGTTCTCAAGGTGTAACTATAAACGACAAACACATCGAGGTCATCGTGCACCAGATGCTGACCAAAGTCCGCATCGATTCCGCCGGAGACACCGAACTGGTGCCTGATGAACTTGTCGACAAGTACTCATATGAAGATACCAATGCCAAGGTACTTGCCGAAGGAGGCGAACCGGCTACCGCCCACACCGTTCTGCTGGGAATAACCAGGGCCTCCCTGAGTACCGAGAGCTGGCTGGCAGCCGCCTCATTCCAGGAAACCACCAGAATCCTCACTGAAGCCGCCGTCAGCGGCAAGGTGGACAGACTGGTAGGCCTCAAGGAAAACGTTATTATCGGCAAGCTCATTCCTGCCCGCTACCTGGCGGAAGAAGAGTTAGCCGAATTGACTTCCGGCAAGGAAGAAGATGAAGCGATGACATTACTGGCCAGCCTGGGTATGACGGAAGAGGGCGGTATAGAAATCGGTGAGGAAACGGCCGCCGGGGAAGAAGGCGAAAAAATATCAGACCGGCTGGAAAGTGTAGAGGAAGAGCCCGAAACACCGGACACCGATACGACCGGCGAAGAAGAAGAGGAAGTTGCCGAAACGCCGGAGGATGATACGGCCGCCGGGGAAGAAGACAAAGAAGAGCCTGCTTAAATTTCCTTTCGCCGCAGTTTATTGAGGGGGTGAGACGAAATAGCTCGCATTATATCGGGTAAGCCCAGCGCCGAGGACACTCCGCTCGATACCAGCCTCAGACCCCGGAGTCTGGCCGACTTTATTGGACAGGATAAGACGAAGGAAAACCTGAAGATAGCCATCACCGCCGCCAAGGGCCGGGGGGAGTCTCTGGACCATGTCCTCTTTTACGGGCCGCCCGGTCTGGGTAAAACCTGCATGGCACATATCATCGCCACCGAGGTAGGCGTCAACATCAAGACCACGTCCGGCCCGGCCATCGAGCGCACCGGAGACCTAGCCGCTATCCTGACCAACCTGCGCAGTCACGATGTCCTCTTCATTGATGAAATCCACCGCCTCAACCGGACGGTAGAAGAGATACTGTACCCCGCCCTGGAAGACTTCGCCCTGGATATCATCATCGGCAAAGGCCCCGGTGCCAAGAGCCTGCGTCTGAATCTTCCCAGCTTCACCCTGATAGGTGCCACCACCCGCTACGCCCTGCTCAGTCCGCCCCTGCGGGACAGATTCGGCGCCGTGTACCGACTTGATTTCTACGACCAGGCATCGCTGGAGAAAATCATCGAACGCTCCGCCCGGATACTCCAGTTAGAGGCGAATGAGGAAGGGCTGAAAGAGATAGCCCGCCGCGCCCGGGGCACGCCCCGCGTGGCCAACCGCCTGCTCAAGCGGGTCAGGGACTACGCCCAGGTCAAGGCCGACGGCACCATCACTCAAGAAGTGGCTAAAACCGCCCTTTCCCAGCTTGGTGTTGACCCCATCGGACTGGACGAGATAGACCATAAAGTGCTGCACACGATTATCGAGAAGTTCAACGGCGGGCCGGTGGGACTGGACACCATCGCCGCCTCAATCAGTGAAGAGGCCGACACCATTACGGACGTTTACGAGCCCTACCTCATGCAGCTGGGCTTCCTGGAACGCACGCCGCGGGGCCGCATGGCCACCCCACGAGCTTATGAGCACCTCGGCCTGCCCTACAACAAAAAACCCCCGCAGGGAACGCTGCTATAGAAATCGCCTAAAAACCAAGTCCCCGTCATTATTTCAAAATATCTGTAAATATTTTTATAATTTAATGTAATATATACTTGACAATTGGTATATTATGTTTTACAATATGTATTGTCTAGATTACTGACACATAACAGGAGGTAAGAAAAATGGCACCATTACAAAAGAGGGCCTGGTGGGGACTGGGGACAGGGCTTGTTTTTGCCGCAGCTTTCGTGCTGGTATTTATTCTCAAGGGAGGCATCGAGACCTTTGACGAAGACCAGGGATTCCGCATAATCATCAACGTCCTCTGGATTGGCGGACTCGTCGCCAACCTCGTCATCGTGAACCTGGCCCCGCGCAAACCCGGTATGGCTGATGAACGGGATTTAAGGATAGTCGAAAGGGCGCCCCGCATCCAGTGGCTGGCGGTTGTCTTTACGCTGGCGGTCTGGATGATCACTCTCACCGAAGTCTACAGCGATACCGGCCAGATACCTTCACTTTTTATGTACGTGATATTCATGTCAGTCCTGATTGTCAGCACCCTCACACAGTGCTTGGGAATTCTCATCGGCTACCGGAGAATGGAGCGAAATGGGTAAAGCCAGGATAAACAATCGCATCAGAAGGCTGCGCTTCGACCATGATGAAATGACGCAGGAGGAGCTGGCCAGTCTTGTCGGCTGCACCCGACAGACCATCATCGCCCTGGAGCAGGGTAAATACGTGCCGTCCATCGAGCTGGCCTTCAAGATTGCAAGGGCTTTCGGCGTGACGCTGGAAGAGGTCTTTCAGTACGAGGAATGAGTAATATCCCAACATCATGGCACTCTTGATTACATACTGGTATTAAAGTTAATATTTAAGTGATGAAAAAGGTCCTGGTCCATACCTGCTGCGCCCACTGCGCCGCCTATACCGTGGAATACTGGCGGCAGCAGAGCTATGAGGTCGGCGGATTCTGGTACAACCCCAATATCCACCCCTATACCGAGCACCAGAACCGACTGGAAAGCATGGAGACGCTGGCAAAGAAGCTTGACCTGCCGCTGATAATCGCTGAGGGCTACGACATTATAGAATACTTCCGCCGGGTGGTCGGGCACGAGGCACAGCGCTGCCGATACTGCTTCGACCTTCGACTGGCGAAAACGGCGGAGGTTGCCCGTCAGCATGGCTACGATGCTTTCACCACCACCCTGCTCATCAGTCCCCACCAGAAGCACGAAATTATTAAGGAAACGGGCAGTAAAATCGCCGCGGAACAGGGCCCGGAATTCCTCTATGCCGACCTCCGGAAACGCTACTCGGACAGTCGGCATATCACCAAGCCGCTGGACCTCTACCGCCAGCAGTACTGCGGCTGCATTTACAGCGAGTGGGAACGCTACGCCAACACAAAAATAGAATGAATAGTAAAATCCTGCTTTTAGCCATTATTATCTTCATCATACCTTTATGTACCTGCCACTCAGTACCAGAGACAGCCATCGTAACCCGGGTTATTGATGGCGATACGATTACCATAGATACCGGTCACCGGGTTAGGTATATCGGTCTTGATACCCCAGAGGTATATCCAGTACAAGAAGCCTATGGTATGGAAGCATGGCAGGCCAACCGTAAGCTGGTAGAAGGCAAAGAAGTGCGCCTGGAGCGAGACGTGTCCGAAACGGACAAGTATGGTCGCCTGCTTCGCTACGTGTACGTGGATGACACACTGGTTAATGCCGAGCTGGTAAGACTGGGATTAGCGGTAGCCAAAGCTTATCCGCCCGACACCAAATATCAGGACATGCTGGAGCAACTGGAAAGGGAAGCCAGGCAGGCTGGCCGCGGTATATGGGCTAAATGAAGGGGAACCCCGGATTGGGGCTCCCCGTTTATCTTCTCGTATCTTCCGGGCTATACCCGGCCCTTATCCACTCATCAGTCTGCAATGGCATAAGCTATCTGGACATTGGTGGTTATTTCCATTTCGCCGGGGCTGATGGGAGTTTCCATCGGTGGTGCCGCCTCAGCTGTGGCGACCATGTCATTGCGGTAGATAGGACCAGGAACGTAGGAATTCTCGGAGATGTAAGTAGGTTTGCCCAGCTTGACATCGGCCGTATCGGCCAGTGTCTTCGCCTTGGCGGCGGCATTGGCTACCGCTAACTCTCTCGCCTGTTCGTAGTAAGGAGTCGGGTCGTCAATCGTAAAACCGATGCTGTCAATGCGGGTCAGATCGCCACCGGCAATAGCCACGGCATCAATGACGGCCCCCGCTTTAGCCACCTCTCTAATCTTGGCGGTAACTACATTGGTCACGCGATAACCAAGGACTATCTCCCGCTGGTTGTCGTTATCCCAACGGGTCACACGACGAATGTTGAAATACTGGGTCTGAACATCCTCGTCTTTTACGCCTTCATCCTCCAGGACTTTCATAACGCCGTTCATAGCTACCTTCGCTTCGTCCTGAGCTTGGGCGACCGTGGCTTCCTGCGCCTCGATACCTACCCTGATGATAGCCACATCGGGGACAGCCGCTACCTTGCCTTCACCGTTGACCCAGATACCCTGCTGCTGGCTGTTGAGGTTAAGCTTGATTCCGGAGGTATCACCGCTGAGAGTAACGCCACCTTCCGAACTGCAACCAACCAGCCCAACCACCGCCAGTACCAGTGCCACACCTATCACTACCAACCATTTCTTTTTCATTGTTTTTTCCTCCTTTTTATTTTTCCACTATATATAACGAAAAAGTCGCCGCTGGGTTAGCGGCGACTCATTATTTTTTCGGGCGAAACCCGCTGCTGCCTAGTCCAGGTTCCTGAGAGCCTGCTCGTAACCATTATCGGCAACCTCAAGCGCCCGGCGCAGGGCCGGTTTTAACGATTCCGGCGCTCTCTCCAGTAATTCCTGCAGCTTCTTTGAGTTCTCTAAAGCCTGCTCGGACACAATCTCTATTAGTCTCGCCTGATGTTCAGGTTTAGTCCCTTTATCTGCCCGGCCACGGTCTTCGTCTCTCCCGGTATCCTCACGCGGTCCCACGGCCCTGGGTGCAGCCGGCACAGGCGCCTCTTCTACAGCCTCCGTCGGCACCTCTATTTCCGGCGGCGGCGCTTTCAACTGCGTCTGCGGTGCCTCTACCTCTGGTGCCGGTGCTGGTTGAGGTGACGGAACCGGCGCGGGCACTTCTTCCGCCGCCATCGGTGCCGGCGCCGACTCGAAGGTAGCTATTTCCACCTGCGTGTCCTCTTCTCTATCGGACACGGCCAGATTGGCCATAGCTATCAGCTGGTTATTCATACGCTCCGTAGCCTTCTCCACCTGTTCGACCTTGCCCTTATCCGCCATCCCGATTATCTCTTCCACCCTCTCATCGGCAAATTTAGCGTACAGCTCCGCCTTACTCAGAGGCGACGGGGTAAAAGCCAGCCGCACCGCCTCGGTGGCCAGCTTGACCTGGTACAGGGGCTCATCGGGCAGGCTGTTGGTAGAAGCGGCCACGGTACCGGTACCGGCCAGCAAGACGACAACGACGACAGCGGCCACTACGGTCGCCCACCGCGGAAACCACCCGAAGAAGCTCTGGTTCCTTTCCGGCTCCATCTCACGGATAGCCGCCTGAAAATCGTAGCCGGCCCTCTCCCTGAATTCGGGACGCGGCTTGATGGCGGCTGCCTCTCTGGCTTCCAGCGCCGTCCGGAGGAGAGGTTCGAGCTCCTCGGCATACTCGGGATACCCTGCCAGGCATGACTCGATAGCCTCGCCGCTAATCAACCGCTCCAGACATTCGTCCAGAATATTATCAAATTCACTTTTCTTGCTCATGACACCACCCCTGCCGATATTACTTTACGCAGGGAGACTATCGCGCTGTGCTGCAATGCTTTGACCGCTCCCGCACTCTTGCCCATGACCCTGCCCACCTCGGCCACAGACAGCTCACCGGCAAAACGCAGGGAAATCACTTCCTGCTGTGCCGCGGTCAGCTTTTTCGTCGCCAGCGCCAGCTCTTCAACTTCTAACTTCCTTTCGGCCACCTGCCCCGGGTCGTCTTCACCGGCAGCTATCGACTCATCGAGAGGTACGGTGGCACGTCTGGACTTCTTTCTAAAGTAGTCAACTACCTGGTTGTGAGCGATACGGTACAGCCATGAGGAGAACGGCATTCCCTTAAACCTGTAGGAAGAGATAGACTTAAGGGCGTTGAGAAATACCTGCTGAGTCATATCCTCCGCCTCTGTCCTGTCACCTATTTTGAGAACTATATAACGATAAATTTTATCGAAGTTCTCCTCATATAATTGAGTTAAAGCCACCTGGTCGCGCTGCTGCGCTCGCCGGATAAGGCTCTCCTCTTCTTGCACCTGACAACCCCCGTCCAGAGCCGGACTATGTCTAATTTTAGGTTCGCCCGGCCGGTAATTTTGGTGTTACCCCGTGCATATAGTATAACGAATGAAGTACTGAAAAGATAGGTCTTAAACCGAATCGATGTGGTGTGCCGTACGTTAATAAAATATGCTAAAATTGCAGAACGAACCAAAGCGGAGAGACGATATTGACATACACCCTACGCCCCATGACTCAAGAAGACCTAGCCCAGGTAAATAACATAGACCGCGAGGCCTTCCCCACCCAGTGGCCGCCGCCCAATTACCGCCAGGAGCTACAAAACAGGCTCGCCCACTACGTCGTCGCCTGTGATGATTCCATAACTATGGAAGCTTCCGAGGAAAAACCGCGGAAAGGCCTGCTCGGTCTGCTGTCACGAATGATACCGCTGCACAAACGCAGCTATTATCTCGATGCCACGCGTCCGGAATACACCCGACAGTACATCGTCGGCTTTTCCGGCATCTGGGTACTGGTGGATGAGGCTCATATTACCAATATCGCCCTGCGCCAGGAATACCAGGGGAAGGGACTCGGCGAGCTGCTGCTCATAGCCACAATCGACCTGTCCATGATACTCAAGGCCAGTATGATGACCCTGGAGGTACGCGCCTCAAACCTCATAGCGCAAAATTTATACGGCAAGTACGGGTTTACGCAGGTGGGCGTGCGCCGCGGCTACTACCTGGATAATCGCGAAGATGCCGTTATAATGTCCACGGAAAGTATCACGGCGCCCTCGTTCCAGGCACAACTTGAGCAGCTAAGGGAAGCACTCGCTAAAAAGCTGGATAGCCCACAGGCGATTGAATAGGAGGCAGACGGGCGGGGGCAGGTTTTTACCGGCGGAAAATGCTACGTTTCTTCGGGAGATAGTCCGGGTTATTCATATTCGCATAGACCCATTCCTGGAGCTTGTCTTTACAGGAAGCCAGCGGCGCTTCCAATTTTTCGATATCAGAGGTCGATACATAGCCGGTCGAACCAAGTCTTCTGGCGGTGTCTATGCTGACACTGAGTTCGGCGATTGTCTCGAATAGCTTTGATAACTCGGCCAGTAACTCCTCGGGCAGGAAGTCGACCGATTCTTTATTCTTATCCCAGGCGGCCATCTTGAACCTTCCAATACTGCGATTTTCGCTGATGTTGTTACAGAGTTTCTCGTTATGCCTGACATCCGAAGCAATACCGACGACCTTGCCCATCGGCGACCTCTTCGTGCGGAACCCCTGGAGAACAACGCTCAACCCCAGCAGTAGAACCATCGCCACCCCAATAAGTATTGTTGAGCTTAAATTACCCAAAGTCGAGACCTCCCCTTATGAACAATACTATCTCCAGACTGCGGACACAACAGAATTATAATAAAAGCGGTGAATAAACACAAGCGGACTATAAAATCCTGTGTAACCTCTTTGACCGCTTGATACCGACATGCTAGAATTATCAGACAGGATGATTAGAGGTCAAGGAGGAAGGCTATGTCCGGGCATTCTAAATGGCACTCGATTAAACACCAGAAGGGAGTCACCGATGCTAGGCGAGGTCAACTTTTCACGAAACTGACGAGGGAAATTATTATCGCGGCGCGCGAGGGCGGCGGCAACCCGGAAACTAATTTCCGCTTGCGTCTGGCCGTCCAGAAAGCACGCGATAGCAATATGCCCACGGATAATATCGAAAGGTCTATCAAGAAAGGCACCGGCGAAATCGAAGGCGGCAGCCTGTCCGAGGTAACGCTGGAGGGCTACGGGCCCAACGGTATAGCTATCCTGGTCAACGCCCTCACGGACAACCGCAACCGCACCATCCAGGACGTCAGAAGCACGTTTACACGCCACGGCAGCAGCCTGGGAGAAAGCGGCTGCGTCGCCTGGCTTTTCGATTCCAAGGGAGTCATTAACATCAAGGCCGAGGGTATCGACGCCGATGAGCTGGCCCTCTCCGCCATCGATGCCGGCGCCGAGGATGTCAAGGTGGAAAGCGGCTACGTAGAAGTGTATACCGTGCCGGAGGAGCTGGAAAAGGTCAGGGAAACCTTGGAAAAGAACGAAGTGCGAATCGAATCCAGCGAGCTGTTGATGGTGCCCAAATCCCTGGTAGAACTCGATGAAAAGGCCGCCATGCAGGCCCTGAAGCTGCTCGAAAGGATTGAGGAAATAGACGACGTCCAGAACGTATTCAGCAATGCGGACATCCCCGATTCCGTCGTGGAGGCCTACCAGGCAGCCTGAGATATGAGATGAAGATTTTAGGAATCGACCCGGGCACGGTAGTGATGGGCTACGGCGTGATAGAGAGCGAGAACGACGAAATAGCCCTGGTCGATTTCGGCGCCATCACCGTTTCGGAACGTGCGGAAATCGGCGAGCGCCTGAGCCAGCTCTATAACGAAATCCTCGATGTTATCCTGCGCCACCGCCCCGATGTTGTCGCCGTGGAGCAGCCTTTTATCTCCAAGAATGTAAGGTCGGCCATGGCCATCGGCCGCGCCCAGGCGATAGCCCTGCTGGCCGCCGCCGGTAAGGGCATCCCGACCTACGAATATACTCCGGCGAAGGTAAAACAGCAGGTGACCAACTACGGGGCGAGCAGCAAGGAGCAGGTCCAGGAGATGGTGCGAATCCTCCTCGGCCTGGCGGAAGTCCCTCAACCCAACGACGCCGCCGATGCCCTGGCGGTCGCCATCTGCCACGTGCAGGAGACACACCTGAATAACCTCCTCGCCGGACGGAGGGAGGGACAATGATAGCCAGCCTCAGCGGTAAACTGGAGTCGGTCAGCGGCGACGGGGCGATAATCGACGTGGGGGGAGTCGGGTTCCAGGTATCCATGCCCACCACCGCCCTGAGCGCGCTGGGTAAACCCGGCAGCGAAGTTAAAGTCTATACCCACCTCCACGTGCGCGAGGACAATCTTTCGCTCTACGGCTTCGCTTCCTCCGGGGAGCTGTGGCTTTTTGAGACGCTGCTCGGCGTTACGGGACTGGGCCCCAAGCTGGCGCTGGCGATGCTTTCGGCGCTGAGCCCGGAGCAGATTACCACGGCTATCGTCACCGGCAGCACCGACATGCTAAACATGATTCCGGGCATCGGCAAGAAGGTGGCCAACCGCATCATCCTGGAGCTCAAGGAAAAAATCGGCGCCGGGTGGGTCGTCACGCCCGCCACCGAGATGGCCCAGGAAAACACCGACGTTCTGGCGGCGCTGATATCCCTGGGGTATTCCCCCACCGAGGCCATAAAGGCCGTAGCCACCCTGCCCACCGACCAGGACCTCAACCTGGAAGAGAAAATCAAGCTGGCTTTGCAGTACTTCGGCAGCAGGTGATGGATAAAACACATTCAGTCATTGCGAGCGAAGCGTGGCAATCTCTGAAATTGAATTAAACCAATCATCGGGATTGCCACGCCTGCGTGCCGTAACACACTTCGGCGTGCAGGCACGTCGCTGCGCTCCTCGCAATGACAAAGAAGGTTACAAGGAGTGATGAAAGCATCCGAAGGGAAAATCGGGCGGGTCTTTGTGTTGCGACTTGACGACGGGGACATCGTGCCGGAGTGCATCGAGAAGTTCGCCGCGGAGAAGTCCATCAAATGCGGGCACGTGGTACTAATCGGGGGGATAGGCGGCGGCAAGGTCGTGTCCGGCCCTAAAAAGTCCGACGAAATGCCCCCCGACCCCATTTACCTCCCCGTGGACGGCGCCCACGAGGTCGTCGGGGCGGGCATTATCGCCCCGGACAAGGACGGCAGGCCCGGGCTGCACATGCACGCCTCGCTGGGACGGGCGGGCAAGACCCTGACCGGCTGCCTGCGGCCGGGCGTGAGCACCTGGCTGGTGGGCGA
>DAOUEB010000101.1:0-9201 GCA_034430675.1 Dehalococcoidales bacterium | reverse complement strand
CTGCTGCGCTGCGGCGTTACCGTGGGAACGGCGGTATGGGATGCCGGGTACGAGGGGCGCTCGCAGTCTCTGCTGGTGGTCTATAACTACCGTGGCTTCCGGGTGCAGAGAAACGCCCGGATAACGCAGCTTGTTTTCTTCGAATTGACTGGTGATTCGGAAGGCTATAACGGGGTCTACCAGGGGGAGAATATCTAGGGGATTAGAACTGCCCCGCCACGAAGTCGGGCACAGACACCGTACCGAGTATGATTGGCTTCTGATGGCAGTCGCTGCCGCCGGTCATGAGCAGGTTATTCCTCGAGCGCAGGGTTATCGTAATCATATCCGTATCCCAGGAAATCAAGCGAAACGGACTTGCCGCCGGGGTAGCTGAAGGTCACATTTAATTCTATCCCGGTAATATAGGCTATACCGTGCTCTTTAGCCAGGGTGATGGCTTTTGCCTGAGCGTCGATGGAATCGTGGTCGGTAATTGATATTAAATCGAGGTTTCTTTTCCGGGCTTCCCTGAGGACCTCCTCAACAGATAGATTACCGTCGGAACCGGTGCTGGTGTGGATGTGTAAATCTATCTTCATGCGGTTGCCCTTCTTATCCTTTCTCCTGCCGGATTATATACCATTCTTCCGGCGGGTCTATGGTGGTATCGACTGTCAGGTGGACGATATTGAGACCGGGATTCAGGCTTTTCAGGTCGTTTAAATCTACAGCTTCGAACTTCTTTTTATTGTTGAGGTAGGCTTCCTCGGTCAGGGCGTTGGACACGTAGTTTTCCTTGTCACGCGCCAGTATCCGCCGGATGGAGACCTCCTGGGGGCAGTCGGTCTGGAGGATAACGAAGCTCCTGTCATGTTTGGCGGCGATGGCCGCCGCCCGCTGCCGCAGCGACTGCGTGACGAAGGTGGCATCGAGGATGACGCAGTTGCCGCCGTTCAGGGCTTCGTCCGCCTGCCGGAACATCTCGTCGTAGACCTGCGTCCGCTTATTCATGTTGCCGGCTACCTTTGCATCGAAAATGTCCTCGTTTTTCAGTACTTCCAGCCGGATAAGGTCGGTACGCAGGAGCTTGCAGCCCTTGATTTTGGCGACCTCCCCGGTGGTCTCCGTTTTCCAGGTGCCGGGGAGTCCGCAGGCGATGAGCAGAAAGCCGGGCTGGAGTTCGGCTTCGATGAATCTGGCGAATGACTCTCTCACTTCGATGCCTCCTTAATCGCCTTCTATATAAGATTCCGCCAGCTTGAAGTAGCTCTTTGTGTTTTCCAGTATTTTTGCCTTTTCTTCGGCGTTGATATACGGGTCGGCGTACTGGAAGCACCCCACCTTTCCCCGCACGCAGGCGCGATAGCATTTGTAAAAATTGAGCAGTTTTTTAAGTTCCCCGTCACCGCTTTCTTTAATATAGGCATCGATAAAGCTTTCGGAAAGGTCTGCCCGGCCGTAGTGGTCTAAATCCATGGCCAGGAAGGCGACCTCCGAGGCGACATCGCAGTAGCGAAAGCGGTCGTTGAACTCGATACAGTCGTAAATGCAGATGCCGTTGCTGAAGCAGATATGGGCGGCGTGAAGGTCGCCGTGGCAGTCTCGTATGCGGCTTTCAGCTACCCGCTTTTGAAACAGAGCCTCGTTTGTTTTAATAAAATTCTCGTTCCAGGTCTTGAGTCGATGGTGGGTTTCTGCGGAGACAGTGATGCCGATATATTTCTCGGTCTGGGTGAAGTTTTCATCGGTGTTCCGGAAAACGGAGTCGGTACCGCCGAATTCGTTAATATCTTCGCCGGTGGCCGCCTTCCGATGGAATTCTACCAGTCTTTTCGCCACCCTGTTTAACATTTCCGGCATTACTTCATTTTTAGTCAGCAGGACGTCCATCATGGCTTCCCGGGGCAGGCGGCGCATCTTCACGGCGTATTCCTTAACGTCGCCTTTGCCGTCCATGACGATACGGCCGTCATCATCGGTCACCGGCACCACTTCCAGATAGGCATCGGGGCAGAGCCGCCGGTTGAGTTCGAGTTCTTTGATGCAAAAGGTGAGGCGTTTCTCCAGCGTGGTATAGTCCAAGAAGCCGAAATCTACCGGCTTCTTTACCTTATAGACGTAATCGTCAGCGATGAAGACATAGGACATCTGGGTCTGCATCAGCTCAACATTCCGGGGAGGGCTGGGGTAGGCTTCAGGTTCGAGCAGGGCTTGAATCAGTTCCGGTAGCTCCGGCATATAGGCACCCACCAATTGTACGTTAATACCACAGGTGATGTCGGTCACCTGCGTTGCTCTGAAACGAGGGGATAGAGCGCTCTATTTAGCAGTCTTCGACTGTTCTTTTCTCTTTTCCTGATGCTTTTTCGCTGCTTTCAGGTGTTTATGCCAGGCAACTCGTTTTGATTTATTCATCATTAATAATATAGCTTAAATCAGGTTTTCTTACCACCCCCTGCCTGAACGAGCCCGGCAAAGCGGGCGAAGGAGCGGTCGAAGGTGCGTTCAACCTCCGGCGGGAAGACACAGGCGGGAAGCTCATCCATCTTCAGGTGATAGCTGATACATTCGCAGCACTTGCCCTTGCGGGGGCAGGGCTCGTAGGTGCAGTTGCACCCGGCTTTATTGGCTTCTATATTACATTCCATATTTACAAATACCTTTTCCTCATCTCTCTGGAAAGGCCGGTGAGCAGTTCCAGGGCTTTTTCAGCTCCTTCCTCGCCGAGTGGTATCAGGGTGCAACTGGGCGTGAGCAGGCTCTGCGCCGCCAGGTCTTTGAAGCGGATGCCGTTGCGGGTAAAGGGGGCCATTGCCTCTTCGAGGCGGTCTCGCAGGCTGGCAACCGTTTCTTTGTCTGCCGATGTTACATCATTGGGGACGATGCCCCAGGCGATACAGCCGCCCCGCGCTAGAAAACTCTTGATTTCATTGGGGTAGAGGCTGACCGACTCGGCAAAGTTGTACGTATCGAAGTTGAGGATATCGAGGCTGGTTTTCAGCAGTACGGACCAGTCGGTATTGCCGCAGCAGTGGATGCCTTTGAGTCCGCTGATGCCGGCAAAGACCTCGTCAATCATCTGAGCAATCTTCTCCGGCGAGGAGAAGGGGCCGGCGGCGACCGACGACCCGTAAGAAGCCATGTAGGGCTCGTCGACGAAGATGATGGTATTTTTAGAGATTTTCTTGAGCTCTTTTTCCTGCCAGGTCGCCTTGAGCTTGAGCAGTTTGGCAACGGCATCGCCGAGGACTTCGTGGTAGAGGACGGCGCGCTTATTCTCGTCGGCGACGGTCAGCCCCCAGGAAAGCGGCCCGGTGACATGCCCTTTAACGACCGGCGGCGACAGTCCGGGCTGTTCCAGGAAGGCGTAGAACCCCGCCGCGTAGTCGGGGCCGACAGGGAATTTGGAGGCGTTATTGTCCAGGTAGGCCGTGTAAAGCTCTTCCAGAGGTTTTGTAAAGTCTGTGGCGGTGTCTACATAAATTCTATCTCCCTCGACGACCACTCCGGGGAAACCCTGGCTGTACTGGACGTACATATTTTCCAGGAAAGACCGCCGGGGCAGCTGGGGCCAGGCGGGGATATCCTTGAGATAGCGGGTCACCAGCGAGCACGCCTTATGGGGGTCGGTCTGGGGCATACTGCCGATAATGGTCGGCAGGCAGTTGAATTCAGTATTTGACATAACATTAACCTTTTTTAATGTATTTCCCGATAAGCAAATCGAATTTTTTCTTTTGCGCGGCGGGTATCAGTGCGGGGTCGGTAACGATGGCGGGCCCCAACGCCGAAGCGCAGGCGCACTCCCGTTTTTCGGGCAATCTGCCCGCCGCCAGCCTGATGGTCTTTTTGGCGAAATCGACATTATTGCGCATGGTGGTGACGATGGCCTCGACGGTGACCGTTTCGTTGGTCTCATGCCAGGAATCGTAGTCGGTAACGCAGGCAATACTGGCGTAGCAGATTTCCGCCTCGCGGGCGAGCCGGGCTTCCGGGAGCACCGTCATGCCGATGACATCGGCACCCCAGGCTTTGTATAACCTCGACTCGGCGCGGGTGGAGAAGGCGGGGCCTTCCATGGCGATGAAGGTGCCTCTCTGGTGGACGGTGGCGCCGGCTTCCAGCGCGCATTGATAGACAATCTGGCTGAGCACGGGACAGAAGGGGTCGGCGAACTGGATGTGGGCGACAATGCCGTCGCCGAAGAAGGTGTTGACGCGCTGCCGGGTGCGGTCGATTATCTGGTCGGGCACGAGCAGGTGGCCGGGCTTGATGTCTTCCTTGAAGCTGCCGCAGGAGTTGGAGGAGATGATGTATTCCACGCCCAGCGACTTGAGGGCGTAGATGTTGGCGCGGGAGGGGACTTCCGTAGGGGAGATGTGGTGTCCCTTGCCGTGCCGGGGCAGGAAGGCGATGCCCACCCTGCCGAGCTTGCCGATGCCGATACTGTCGCTGGGGGGGCCAAAGGGGGTGTCTATGTCGACCTGCTCTACATCGGTGATACCTTCGATATCATAAAGCCCTGTCCCGCCGATTACGGCCAGTTTAGCTGATGGCATGGGGTGTTACCTCCTCTATATGTCGAATTGTACCAAATTGTGACAAAGTGTGACATTTTATGACATAATGTGTTGACAAATGCCAATAACACATATATAATGTATCATATAAGACTGATAAATGTTAATACCCCTGAGGCTTCGGCCGATGGGCGCGAGGGTGTTCAGAAATGAGCACCCTCAGCATTTTTATAGGGTGTAAAAATTATAAAAAATTCGGTAAGTGATGGTAAACGTATATATTGATGGATTTAATCTATATTATTGTGCTGTAAAGGGAACTAGCTTCAAGTGGCTCGACCTGAATAAATTATGTAGCAACTTATTCCCCAATAAGAATATAGACAGAATTTATTACTTTACTGCGAAAATAAAAGCTCCAAGGCATGACCCTGATGCACCTACACGGCAGGAGATATATTGGCGGGCTCTTAAAACTATACCTAATCTTAAAATAATTAAGGGGCGCTTTGTTCGTTGGCCGAGGTGGATGCCAAAATACCCTCTTCAATATGTTGCGTCTAAGAAAACTCCGGTCATGGTCCAGGTTGAAAGAACTGAAGAAAAGGGGTCAGATGTCAATTTAGCAGCAATGTTAGTCTATGACAATAGATTACAAAATAATAATGAATCAATTGTAATATCGAATGATTCTGACCTATCACTTGCCATAGAAATTGTTACTAGAAAGCTTAATCAAACTGTGATAGTTGTTAATCCTAATCGAACATCACGAGCAAGAAAAGATAAAAATTGTAAAATTAGTGCAGATTTAAAAAGGGTAGCAACTAGTTATCTTAGTTCAATAAACGATAGAGTGCTTGCTGATTCTCAATTTCCTCCTACTCTCACCGATTTTGTCGGTCCAATAAGTAAGCCACAGAGTTGGTAAACTAATTAGGTTTCCCCCTTCCCTTTAATCGCCGTGGGGTGGCGGTGTGAACTTGCGGGATAAGCCGCGGATGGTACGAGGGTGGCCTGGGTGGGAATAGATAACACAGAAGGGGTGGGTGTGAGGCTGGATTCCCGCTTTCGCGGGAATGACAGGGAAGCTCGGATTGCTTCGCTACGCTCGCAATGACAGGTATGGGAGGGGGGATAAGGGGGGAGGGGTCAACTACCCCCTCTTTACCACCCCTCACACTCCAATGGGTTATTCTATTTTTTATTATTACTGGGATTCGAGTTTCTTATGGAGTGACTCTATTGTCTCCACAAATTTCCGGTCGTGTGCTTCTCTGCCCTCGGTATACATCGCGGGGTACCATTCTATCTTCTGCAGGCCTTCGATTACCGGGTTAATCCTGTCAAAGGGGATGGATATCAGTATAGTGCCCGGAGGGAATACCTGCTTTGCTTTCATACCGTGGGACACATCGGTAATGATATAGTTCAATTCCCCGCTTATATACGGGTAAGTGGTTAACCAGGAACAGGCTATAACCGGCGTTCCCTGGCTGGTCCACATCTTTCCCGTCGAATAGCACATTGCCCTGAGTATAATTTCCAATTGAGTCGGGTCGGCGGACAGAATTAGCACATCCGGGTCGAACGTAAGTTTATCTATAGAAGCAAAAGCAACATAGTTAACGCTGTTCCTCTCAAGTTTTGTGACGTAATGATAGAGTCTCCGGTTGGCACGAGCTTCCTCAAATATACGCAGGGCCGGTCCGATATGGCCACTTTCGAAAACAGGGTCGCTATCGGCCATACCCGTAAGTATAGGCCCGACACACGTAAAGTTTTCTAATGTAGCGTAAAAAGGTTCTACTTGCTGGGCTTCCCTCATCATCTCGCAAATAGACAGATTTTTTTCAAGTTTCGCTATTCCGTCTGGTTTGAAGAGGAGAAACTTGATGCCGATAGGTTTCAATTTAAAATCGAATTTCTCGAATAAAGATAAGTCTGGCAATACTGAACTCATGTTAACCTCCTTTTTTCTACCTCTTGGATGCCCCTATTATACCACCCGAATAGTAAAAATAGGAGTATTAATAGATTTTATTTCTTCTCATGGCGGGGTGGTGGTATAAACTCGCGTGATAAGCCGCAGGTGATACTGGGCGGTTTACCTTCGCTGACCTGCTCGCCGAACAAATTCTTTGGCAGGCGAGAGCTTTAGCGTAAGCGGGGTTGGGTGGGAATAGATAACACAGAGGGGGAGAGGAGTCTGGATTCCCGCTCCCGTATCAAGTACGGGACAAGCTTTGCGGGAATGACAGGCGGTTGATAGAGATTGCCACGCCTGCGTGCCGTAACGCACTTCGGCGTGCAGGCACGTCGCTGCGCTCCTCGCAATGACAGTTGTAGAAGGTGTTCCTCGCAATGACAGGATAAAGAACCCCTCACGAACAAAGATTTGACAGCACACATTAAAGTATGGTATAATATATGCACAATCAGAAAAGCTGACCCCTCCGGAGAGGGGTTTTTTAGTTTTCGGGGTCTATAAAATCCTTCTGATTCCCTTCCCATAATCCCCGGTTATTACGCCATTTTCGGTGATGATGGCGGAAATATATTTATGGGGGGTGACGTCGAAGGCGGGGTTGGCGGCGCTAACGCCCTCCGGGGCGATGGGTACGCCCTGGATATGGGTCACTTCTTGCGGATTCCGCTCTTCTATAGGAATTTCCGCACCTGTTTTTATGGAGGTGTCGATGGTGGAGGTGGGGGCGGCGATATAGAACGGGATGCCATTCTCTTTAGCCAGTACCGCCAGCATGTAAGTGCCGATTTTGTTGGCGGCATCCCCGTTGGCGGCGATACGGTCGGCGCCGGTAATAACGCCGTCGACCTTTCCCGTCCTCATGAAGTACCCGGCCATGTTGTCCGTAATCAAAGTAACCGGCACGCCGGCCTTTTGAAGCTCCCAGGTGGTCAGGCGCGCCCCCTGCAATAAAGGGCGGGTCTCGCCGGCGAGGACTTTAACGTTTTTCCCCTGCCGGTGCGCCGTGATGATAACGCCCAGAGCTGTACCGTAGCCGGACGCGGCCAGAGGCCCCGTGTTACAGTGGGTCAGGACAGTCCAGTCGTCCTTGATAAGCTCGGCGCCGAACAGGCTCAGGTGGCGGGTGGCATCCGCTTCTTCGAGATGTATCTTCCTGGCCTCGTCGACGAGAGCTTTCTTAATGTACGTAACGCTTTTGCCCGAATCAGCGACCCTTTTCATGCGTTCCAGGGCGGAGAAAAGGTTGCGGGCGGTGGGACGGGTGGCGGCGATAGTATCGATAACGCCTTGCAGCTTTTTCAGGAACCCGTCCCTGGCCGTAGAGTCGATTTTACTTGCCCCCAGGGCCACGGCGTAGGCTCCCGCTATCCCGATGGCCGGGGCGCCCCTTATTTTCAGTTCCCTGATGGCTGAGGCGATGCCCCGGTAGTCGTCGAGCTCCAGGTAGACTTCCTTATGTGGCAGCCGGGTCTGGTCGATGAGCCTGACACGGTCGCCGAGCCACTCTATGGGCAGGTTATCTATATTTATCTACCTCACCCCCACAGTCCCCGGTATATTATTCTCATCCTGTCATTCTCGGCCTTCAGCCTGATTCAGCCTGAAGGCTTGACCCGAGAATCCAGATAACACCTCATCCCCTCCGCTGGATTCCAGCTTGCGCTGGAATGACAGAGTGGGAGTTCTGGATTCCCGCCGGAGTTTACCCCGTACGCCGATACGGGGCGGGAATGACAACGGATTGCTTCGTCGCTGCGCTCCTCGCAATGACATATGGGCTTCGCCCCTCTTGGACTCCCCTTTAGCTGTTATTATGCTGTTTCTCCCACTGTTCCCGTTTCAGTTCCATGAGCAGGAAATTATTACCGTTGCGTCTGAGTTCTCCACACGGCGTGAAGCCGCATTTCTGGAAGCACCGCTGCGCCCGCAGGTTCCATTCCAGAGTCTTCAGATAGAGGCGGTGGAGACTGGTCGTCAGGAAGACATGGTCGACCAACGTGCTGACAGCATCGGCTCCGTATCCCTTGTCCCAGTAGTCGCGGTCGCCAATCATGATGCCCAGTTGCGCCTCATACTTCTTTTCATCGATATCATAGCAGGTGCAGTTGCCGATATGCCTGCCATCGAGGTTTTCCACGGCCAGAGGGTATTTGTTGAATTTCGGGCGGTGTATCTCGGTGGCGTAGTCCAGCAGGTATATGGCGAAGGACATAATAAGCGTGGGGGCTGCATCGAGTTTGGCCAGCTCCGGGTCCGATTGCCATTTATAGTCGTTGCGGACATCGCCCAGCTTTTTCTCACGGAGCTTGACATTGCTCCCGGTAATCACGTCGCCCTTGAGGGGTGTAAACCCTGCCAGGGCAGTACTTTTACGAAATTTCATAGCTAATAAAAACGCGATTTATGCCTTTAATCCTCGTCTTCCTCATCCTCCTCGCCGCGTTCCCATATCGGCTCGGTAAAGTAGTCGATGTATTCTTCCATCGCCTGGGCGGCCACCTGCTTGATTCTCTCTCCGGCCTCCACGGCCATCTTGCCCAGCTCCGCGAAGTCGATTTTAACCTCCAGCATGGTTGCCAGGACTTTCAGCACGGCCAATGCCGCCATGGGATTGGGCACGCGACTGGCGTAAACGGGCACCTCTCCCAGCAGGCAGATGCCGTCGATTTCCCTCTCCTTGGCCACGCCCAGCAGCAGGCCGTTGAGTCC
>DAOUEB010000100.1:0-13834 GCA_034430675.1 Dehalococcoidales bacterium | reverse complement strand
ATCATGCCACAGACGGGGCTGGCGGCCAGAGCCTGCACCCCGGCGATGAGCAGGGGCATACAGGTCGGCAGGCAGCCGGCCATGACCGCATTAATGGCGATTCTCTCCACCGTAGCCTTGCCCAGACGCGGCTCCAGCTTCTCCACCAGATGGTCGGCGGGCAGGTCGGTCCCGGCAAGCATCTCGGCCACGGCTTCCTCGGTGGGCGGTATTACCGGCAGGCCGTCGGTCCAGCCTCTCTGGTAGAAGAAGCGGTTTACCTCTTCCAGGTTACCCTTGAAAACAACTCTCGGCGGGTTTTCCGGCTCCCGCGGCTTGGGCGCTTTTTCATCGGCCGTCAAAGGTTTGGTCAGGGCGGCGACCATATCATCGAACACCGCCGTGATAGCGTTGTCGATGGTCTCGACGACGGTGCACTCGGAGACAATGGCTTCCGGCACCACCCTGACGACGGGCATGCCGCGACTGGATGCCGCCGACATGGAGTCGTTCAGGAAGTATTCGAAGGCGAAGGTAACGGTCGGGGTATCATGCTCCTCGATAAAAATAGCATCGTACACAAGGTACTTGGTGCATGCCCCTCAGTCGCCGACGGCGGCGACAACCGCGTCCACCCCCTTAATCCAGTCTTCGAATTCGCCTTTCCTGTCCGGCTCGAGGGAGGACACCGAGAACGAGCGGGAATTGAAACGACTCGTCTGGCAGGTGGGATATCTCTCCTTCAAGAGCCTCTCGGTCACGTCCAGTATCAGGGGGGCCGCACGCTTGTTGTTGCAGAGAAGACCGATTTTCTTGCCGGCAAGGTCTGCTAAACGGGGTGAAATACCGTTCAACTGCTTGGGGTCGGCCTCCGCCCAGGGACTCAATACCTCGTACGAGGCGCCTGCTTTATCAGCACTCATAATACTTACCTCCTTGTTTGGCTATCAGATATATATTTTTATAAGTTAACTAAACGGCCTATCCATTTTACCAGCCCGGAAATCCTTACGCCTTTTAACGAAGTTATTCCAGTATTCTTTGCCGCCGGGGGCAATAGGATAGGCATCCAGGTTGGTGCCGGTAATCATCCTCGCCTTGTCCGAAGCTAAAAAGAGCACGGCATTGGTGGAGTCCTGCGGGGTGGTGATGTCTCCCAGGAGCGAACCCTCTTTCATCTTCTGGAGCACATCGGGTGGGGGCATGTGCTCTCCCCCCATCACCATGCCCGGGCAGACGGAATTAACGGTAATCTTGTACGGCCCCACTTCGAAGGCAAGGTGCCGCGTGAATCCCATGACTCCGGCCTTGGCCGAGGTATAGCCGGCGCAGCCGTTAATGGTCATGGCCTTGCCCGCCGGGGAGGCGATATTGATAATCCGCCCCCCGCCCCGACTCTTCATCGTGGGGATTGCCGCCCTGGAGCAAAAAAAGGGGCCGTCCAGGTTGACACCGATGGTGCGGTGCCACTCTTCCGCCGTCATATCCTCCACCAGGATGGGATAACCGAACCCGGCATTATTGACGAGGATATCTATTCCCCCCAACTCCCTGACCACCCTGCCCACCATCGCATTGACTTCATCCTCATTGGAAACGTCGGCCTTGATGGCGATTGAGCGTCGTCCCAGCGCTTTTACCTCGGCGGCCGTCACCTCTGCTCTGGCGAGGTCAATATCGTTAACCGCCACATCCGCACCTTCGGCGGCGAAAGCGAGAGCGAAAGCTTTGCCCTGTCCTCTGCCGCTGCCACCCGCCCCGGTAATCAGGGCGATTTTCCCTTCAAATTCCATGTCCTGTCCTCCCGTGCTATTAATCCCAACTAATACAAGCGCAAAAACGGTTTCTAATTGTCATTGCGAGGAGAGCAGCGACGAAGCAATCCCTATCTATGCCTTAAGCTATCCTGGAGATTGCCACGCCTCCCGACTGCGTCGGGATGGCTCGCAATGACAGTTTAATTATCGTTAAAGACCCTTTCTTTTTTAGTACTTGGCGTAGGTGGGCACCACGTTCCTGTACCTGGCCACCAGCTTGTCCCAGTTTTTGGGCAACTCTATCTTCTGGATTTCCTTCTTGCCGGGGGTAGCCCCGCCGCCGACCACGTGGGCGATAAAGGCACCAGGCCCGCCGCCGACAATCACCCGGATATATTTATAGTCCCTGATCATGGGTATCTTGTCGCCCGGCTTGGGCATTGGACCAGAAGGCACACCGGGAGGCGAGAGGCTTGAAGGTGAACGCATCCCCGCCTGCGCCATGATATGTGACACATCGACGAGCTTGTTTTCCGCCACGTATTTTTTGACATCTTCCTTGCTGTAGCCCTCGCGGGCCAGGTTTTTGGCGTGGGTCGGGGTGATAATATACGTGTAGCGCATTCCCCGCGGCGTATTATCGACGATGGCATTCAGGACACCTTTGGCATCGGCGCTGTAGGGCCAGTGCTGCAGGTAGGTCTGCGGGAAGGAAAGAGAAATCGTGCTGTCCTCTTTTTTATAGCCATGCTCAACGTGCAGCGGTTCCCAGGGACTTTCTTCTTCGTTCTCGGCAATGACCATGCTGTATTTCATGGGATTGCCCATGACGCCCATGTCTTCGACGCCTTTGCGCACGCCGCCGATATTCTTTATTATCAGCCCCATGGCGCGCCCGATGGCGGCATTGGCGATATTCCCCGGGCTGAAAGCGCCGGAGCTGTTATTGACATTAATCTGGTTGCGTATGGGGCCGTTGATAATCCAGAACGGCGCCCAGGAGCCGGTACTGAAACCGAAGGTGGTATAGCCCATGAAGCCGGGCTCCGACTCCAGCAGGTTGATGGTGCCAGCTATCAACACCGGCAGGTAGGTCGGCAGGGCGCCGGCCATGACGGCGTTGACGGCAATCTTCTCCATGGTGGCCTTGCCGTTGCGGGACTGCAATTTGCCCAGCAAATGTTCGGGGGGAAGGTCCGTGCCCGTGAGCATCTCGGCCACTGCCTCTTCGGTGGGGAGTATAATGGGCAGGCCGTCCGTCCAGCCCCTCTGGTAGAAGAAGCGATTTACCTCTTCCGGGCTACCTTTGAAAATTATCCTGGCCGGTTTTTCCGGCTCCTTCGGCTTCGGAGACTTCTCCTCGGCGGTCAGCTGCTTCGTCAGCGCGACAATAATATCGTCCAGAGCTCCGTCGACACCGGCTTCGATATCCTCCATAATGCTGGCTTCGCACGGAACATTAGTCGGCATATACCGTAACACCGGCATTCCTTTACCCCGGGATGCCGACCCGGCATCATTGGCGAAGCCCATATTGGTCAGTGTGACCGTCGGTTTCTTTCTGTCCTCTATGGAAACTGCATCGTACACAAGGTACTTGGTGCAGGCCCCTCAGTCGCCGTAGGCGGCGATTACCGCGTCAACTCCCTTGAGCCAGTCTTCAAATTCGCCTTTAGCATCCTGCTCGACTATCGCTTCGTTCGCCCTGAAGTTGGCGAACCAGGTAAATTCAGTCGTGGGAAATCTTTTCTTTAACCTGTCCTCGACCACCTTCAAGGTAGGCTCGGCGGCGCGTTTGCCGTTACGGTACAAGCCGATTTTCTTGCCCGCCAGGTCCGTTACACGGGCATTAATACCCCTGGATGGAATTGGGTCAGCCTCCGCCCAGGGACTGAGTACCTCGTACACAGCACCTGTCTTGTTCACCATCGGATATACTCCTTTCCTGGCATTACCAGAGCTAAAATCGCCAATATTAATGTGAACTTTTTCTGAAATTCTTTCGCTGAAGCACGTCCCGGAGAAGCGCGCTGCCTCACGCTTCGGTCAACCACCCCCAATGCAAATATGGGGGAAATTCAATGGGACTGCGCAGAGTTTAGCACCATTTTTAGAGTCTGTCAATTACACACCGGAAGTGCGGATTCTGCCTTTGGACCGGTGGAATAGACACTACGCCCGATAACTGATATGATGCTCATGCTATAAAGGGAGAACTCCCCGGCAAGCTGCCCGGCGTACCCGGTCATGAAGTGGCCGGCTACGTGGAAGAAATTGGAGAAGGCGTGACACAGGTCAAACCGGGCGACCCCATTGTTGCTTCGTGTGTGAATGCGGGGTGCGGGCACTGCTACTATTGCAATGTCGGGCTCCGCCACATGTGTACTGGCATAAATCTGAGAGCCGTGTTTGAGAAGGGTGGTCATCGGAATAGCCAGGGGGCCCCTGTCGGATTTCACGGCCGGCGAATTTATCGGCAGCGAGAAAATTCTTACCGGTTCCATGATGGGCTCGACCCGTCTGGATATAGACGTTGCCCGCTACGCCGAGCTTTATAAGGCAGGGCAGATGAAACTGGATGAACTCATCGCCGGGCACTATCCGCTGGACAAGATTAATGAGGCTATAGCGTCCACGGACAGCGGCGCGGTACTGCGCAATATCATCACGTTCTAGCCAATTCCAGGCCGGTAACGATTAAAAAGCGGGGCGGGGTGGTGTTAGCCACCCCACTCCGTATTTTATCCGCCGGTAACGGGCACAAGCAGGGCGATACGGTCGCCGGGGTGCAGTTGAAAGTCCATGCTGTCATAGTAGAAGTTACCGTTAATATTGAACTTGTAATTCTCTTCCAGCCGGTCCTGGCCGGTACGAATGACCGGTCCTTCCAGCGCCGACACCTTTTCCCTGAGCGCGGCGACGACCTCCGCCATACCGGCCCCGTCGCTGAGCTCGGCTTCCACCTCACGGAGAGTGGTTATTTCATACGGCAGCCCGTACATGTATATAACGCATTTAAACATAGTCCGATACCCCTATTTTTTCAATCTGTAATATTGTTTAACTGCAATGCCGCAATTCACCGGTGTTATCGTGGTGGGGGCCCGCCGGGCCCCATTCCGGGCATTTTTTCCGGGGGCCATAGCTCCTCCGCGATATCGTTCAAGCCGAGTTCCAGCAGTTTATTGCGACTCGGAACGGTCGTTATCCGGTCCCAATCGAGGGCGCCGAGGTGCCACCAAGCTTCCGCCTCAACATCCGAGGTCACGCCGGCGAGCGGGCCATCCTGCAGGGGAGGCCGGCCGATTATTCTACCGTGTAAATAGTGCTTCAGGGGATTGATACCTTCACGAAGGTTAAAGAGGTGCCGCATATTGCCAATCCTCTCGCCTGCCTTGAGCAGTTTCTCCATGGAACAGCCCCAACCAGTCACGGCGTTGACCATTCTCTGAACGTAGGGGCCGCGGGCCGAAGGCCACATGAATATTATCATGCAGGTACCCAGGGCATTGTTGAGGTGGCTTATAAAGCTGGCAGGGCCGAAAGCCTGGGTGTGGCGGCCGGGGGTAGCATTCATCCAGTACATGGCTGACGACGGCATACCGGCGAACTGGTGACCGGCGACCTTGGGGTCGTGCATGCCTAATTCCTGACCGCCGGCATGCACGGCAAATTTCTCAGCCCCCCTGCCGATTTTCTCGGCGGCTATTTTTACGCCATCGGCGAGGATATCACCGAAGCCCTCGCGCTTCACCATCTTTTCCACCAAAGCCACCAGGGCCCGATGATTGCCCCAGTTGAGTTCAATGCCATCTGTATCCTTCCTGGTGATAATACCGTTCTCATAACACTCCATGGCAAAGGCGACGATGGTACCGGCCGAGATGGTATCCATCCCATAAGCATTGCAGAGGTGGTTCGCCATGTTTATCGACTCTACGTTGGTATTACCGCAGTTCGCCCCGAAAGCGCCGATGGTCTCGTATTCCAGCCTCTGAGTACCCGCCGGGTACTTATATTCGCCGGTTCCTGCCTTCAAAACACCTTTACAGGCGGCCGGACAGTGCCAGCAGCCCATTCTTTTATCCAGGTTGGCGATGACATGGTCTTTATTAAGCCCCGAGACATCGGGAATATCGACGACGCCAACTCCGCCCCAGTTAAGGACCGGCGTATCGCCGCTGTGGGCCGACATATCCCCGTGGGAACCGGTGCCATACTTATGAAAGTGCTCCATGAATCCCTTCAAATCTTCAATATGCTCTTTTCGCAGTCGATTAGCCGTCTTGATATCGGCGATGGGGACTTTCTTATTTCCCCTGGCGACAACCGCCTTGAGCTTCTTGGCACCCATGACGGCCCCCAACCCCGAGCGTCCGGCGGCATCTCCTTTATGAGTGATGATACCTGCAACGAGAGAGAGCTTTTCCCCGGCCGGACCGATGCAGATAACTTCGGCCGCAGCACCGTGCTCTGCCCTCAGCGCGTCCTCGGTGAAATAGGTGTCCTTTCCCCAGAGGTGGGCAGCATCTCTTATCTCCGCCTTGCCGTCGTCGATAAATAGGTAAACCGGCTTTTCCGAGATGCCGGTGAAGAACACGCCGTCATAGCCGGCAAACTTGAGGTAAGGGCCGAAGTGACCCCCCGAATTGGCGTCTCCCCAGCCGCCGGTGAGCGGCGACTTGGCCACTGCCTGGTAGCGGGCGCCCCCTATGGCGGGACTACCGGTGAGCGGGCCGGTAATCAAGGCAAAGATATTCTCCGGTCCGAGCGGGTCCACGCCGGCCTTCTGTCGGTCGTAAAGAACCCTGGCCCCGATGCCGTAGCCCCCGATGTATTTACGGTAGAAACTCTCATCCGGTGTCTCTTCCGTCATCTTCCCGGTGGAAAGGTCCACGAACAGGAGCTTTCCCATGTATCCTCCAGCCATTGTTGGCTCCTTTCAATAAATCCGTAAATTTTTCCCGTGATTCCCAAAATTTTACCACTGGCCCAGTTTCGGGTCAATGAAAAAACGGGGTAAACAGGCTCGCTCTGTCTATAGAAATGTGGTTATGCCCGTCTGAGAGGTATCGTAACCGCCCGCTTTATTAACTATCTCTTTAAATTCCTCGCTGACCACCATTTCGAGCAGGGGAGCCAGCAGTTTGCTCCGGTAGCTGGCGACCGGTATCACCAGGTCGTACCTTTCCCGGAACAGCGGCAGGAAATCAAGGTCACAGCTGCGGGCAGCCGCCTCGATACCCAGTGCCGCATCTGCCTCGTCATGGGCAATACTCAAGCCGACGGCGAGGTGTGTTTCCATCTCCTGTTCATATCCCTTGATTTCACGCGGGCTGATACCGAGCTGGCGCAGCTGTATGTCCAGGAGAACCCTGGTGCCGGACCCCTTCTGCCGATTGACGAAGGTTATCCCCAGACGTTTCAGGTCGGCTATGCCTTCGATATTCTTGGGATTGCCGCGAGCGAACATCAGGCCCTGAATGCGATACGCCAGGTGTACGATGGCTACCTCACGACCCGGCAGTATGCGTTTGATATAGGGATAATTATACTCACCCGTTTCTTCATCCAGCAGGTGAATGCCGGCAAGGTGAGCCCTGTCTTCCTGGAGAGCGATAAGCCCGCCGAGGCTACCGGCATGGACAATCTCAAAATCTATATTATCGCTGCGCCGCTTTACCAGGTCGGTCAGGATGGTCAGGGCCAGGTCATGGCTGCCGACGATATTGATGGTATCCGGTTTGGCGCTGGTTTTCGATTCGCTCTCCGGCTTTTCCGCGATGCTCTGTCTCTCTTCACGCCAGCGAGCCAGGTGCAGATAGAAAGCCGCTTCAAGGTCCTCGGGACTGTATCCCAGGCTGAGAACTTTCACGACGTCATCGCTGACAATTTCCGAAAGGCGCTTCTGGCGGGCCACGGTAATCGAGGGGTCGTCCGTGCTGGCAACGACTACGGTGCCGCCACGCCGACGGGCGGATATCACCTTCTCCTGTTCGAGCTCAAGGTAAGCCCGGAATACGGTATTCTGGTTGATATTGAGGTAATGCGCCAGTTCCCTTACCGTGGGCAGGTGGTCTCCCGGTTTAAGCTGCTCCGTGGCGATAAATTGCCTGACCTGCTCGGCTATCTGCTGATATAAAGGGGCGGCGGAATGCTGGTCCAGGCGGAAATCCAAGGTATCCATGATTTATTGTAGCACAAATGTAACTTATCTTAGAACAGGAGTGGGGTGGCGGGGTTTAAGCTGTTAACCCCGGTGAGCTCAGGGTCTCGAACATCTTGTGGTAAAGCCCCTGTTTCGCCAGGAGCTCCTTATGAGAGCCTTCTTCGACAATCCGCCCCTGCTCAAGCACTATGATGCGGTCGGCACCGGTCACCGTAGAAAGCCGGTGCGCGATGGTAAGGCAGGTGCGTCCACTGCTCAGCTTGCGCAACGCCCTTTGCATTATTCGCTCGGTATTCGTATCCACGTTAGAGGTGGCTTCATCGAGTATCAGGATATGCGGGTCGGCCAGTATGGCCCGGGCCAGGCATATGAGCTGGCGCTGTCCGGCGCTGAGACTGACACCCCTCTGCCCCACCTGCGTATCGTAGCCCTTGCCCAGCCGGTTAATGAAATTATGAGCGCCGACGGTTTTGGCTACCTCGATAACCTCGTCGCGGCTGGCTTCCGTTTTACCGTACTTAATATTTTCCTCGATGGTGCCGGAAAAGAGAATCGGGTCCTGAGGTACGATACCAATCTGCTGCCTCAACGACCGCTGGGTAATGGAACGAACGTCGTAACCGTCCACGGTCACCTCGCCCTTTTCCACTTCGTAGAAGCGGGCGGTAAGACTGACCAGGCTGCTCTTACCCGAGCCGGTCTGCCCCACGAGGGCTACCGTTTCTCCCGGCTTGATGTTCAGGTTAATATCGTGGAGGACATCCTTGTCGGGCTCATAACCGAAGTTCACGTTCTGGAAGTTTATCTCTCCCTTCACCGGCGGGAGCTCAATAGCGTCGGGCCTGTCCTGAATTTTGGGTTCGACATCGAGCAGCTCGAAGATACGCGTCCCGGAGGCCATGGCCCGCTGAAGCCCCGTATACTGCATGGCCAGCTCCAGGACAGGTTCGAAGAAACGCTGGACGTAGAGCAAGAAGCTCACGAGAATACCGACAGTCATAACACCATCCTGGACCTGAAAGCCACCCACGATGATAACGATGGCAAAAGCAACGCCGGTGAGGATGTTTACCGTGGGCATCATAAGCGCCTCCAGCTTGACGGCGCTGACGTTGGCGTCCAGGTGAGCGCGGTTGACCTCATCAAACTGCTCGAGGTTTTCGTCCTCGCGCGAAAGACTCTGGACGACCCTGACACCGGCGATATCCTCCTGAAGCTGGGAGTTGACCGTGGCGATAGCCCGCCGTACCCTGATGAAAGCCCGCCGGGCGTACTTCTGCCACACGAAAATCATTATCGCCAGTACGGGGACGACCGAAAGCGTGATTAAAGCCAGCCGCGGGTTCCTGGTAATCATGATAGCAGCTATGCCCACGAGCGTCAGGACGCTGGTCAGGAGGGACAGCATACCCTGGGTCACGAGCTCCTGCAATTGCTGGACATCGTTCTGCACCCGGGACATAAGCTTGCCGACCTTATTATGGTCGAAGAAACTCAGTGAAAGCCGGTGCAGGTGGTCGAACATCTCGGTGCGCATTCTGTATATGATGGACTGACCGGCCCGGGCCAGGAAGATACTCTCCAGATATTGACCGCCCCACATTGCCAGGGCGACTACAACCAGCATGATAACAACGGTATTAAGTCCGCTGAGGTTCCCCCGCACGATATAGTCCGTGGCCTCACCGACAAGGTAGGGCACAGCCAGGATAGCCAGCGTACGCACCAGCATGCCGCCAGCCCCGACACCTATCTTGCCCATGACAGGCGCCAGGTATTTTGGCAGCCTGGCGATTACCCGGCTGTCATATACCTTGCCCAGGACCTCGTCCGAATCGAAGCGGCCACCACCGTGGTGGGGAGGACCGCCCATCCCGCCGCCGTGAAACATGTTACTCCTCCACCTGGCTTTCCTCGGTATCCTGACGTATTAAAAGCTGCTCTTCGTATACCTGTTTGTAAATGCCGTTCCTGGCAATCAGTTCGTCATGCGTGCCCTTCTCCACCACTTCGCCATCCTGAAGCATCAGGATAAGGTCAGCGTTCTGGATAATAGGCAGACGGTGAGTAATAATGAAAGTAGTCCTCCCCTTGATAAGCCTGTCCAGGGCCTGGCGGATAAGCTTCTCCGTTTCCGAATCCACACTGGCCGTGGAGTCGTCCAGTATGAGGATACCGGGGTCGACAAGCAGGGTGCGGGCGATAGATAGCCGCTGTTTTTCCCCACCCGAAAGTGTGTCGCCGCGTTCTCCCACCCAGGTGTTATAGCCATCGGGCAGCGCCTGGATAAAGTCATGGAGGTAAGCGGCTTTGGCCACCTTTATAATTTGGTCCGTGCTGGCATCTATGGCGCCATAGGCAATATTCTCACGAATGGTGGCGGAGAAAAGGAACACATCCTGCTGCGCCGCGACGATATTCTTACGCAACGATGCCAGGGTAGCATCCCGAATATCAATGTCATCCACGAGGATTCTACCTTCGGTCACATCGTAGAACCTGGCGAGAAGATTGGCCACGGTGCTCTTGCCACTGCCCGAGCGGCCGAGCAGGGCCACCAGCTGGCCCGGCTGCACTTCGAAGCTGACATTCTTCAAGGTTGGCCCGATTTTATCGTAGCTGAAACTTACATTCTCAAAGAGGACATGGCCTTTGACCCTGCCCAGCTCGCTGGCACCCCGTTTCTCTTTTACCGCGGATTCGGTGTCCAGTATTTCCAGAATACGCTGCCCGGCGGATGCCGTACGGGAGTAAAGGTTGACCATCATCCCCAATCGGCGTATGGGCATCATCAGCATGCCCACGTAAAGGATAAACTGAGTAACCTCGCCTATGGTCATGGTAGCAGCCACTACCTGCTGGCCGCCGTACCACAGGATAAAGATGGTCGGTATGCTAATTAATAGCACCATGGTAGGCATATTAATGGCCATAAGACGGACGGCATGCATTTGTTCATCGTAGAGGGTGCCTGCCTGAGAGGCGAACTTCAAGCCGTCCTCTTGCTCGTGAGAGAACGCCTTGACCACGCTGACACCGGAGAGGCTCTCCTCCAGCGTGGTACCCATGAAACCCAGCATAACCTGAACTCTAAGCCAGATAGGGCGGATACGTCTGCCAAAGGTGACGGCCAGCCAGGCCACCGGAACGACAAAGGTAAGCGTGATTAATCCCAGCTTCCAGTCCATGGACAGCAGCACGTAGGCCACTCCGAGAAACATAAAGAGCACCTGGGCCATACCGAGCAGTCCCATGGCGAAGAACATGCGCGTGGCCTCGACATCTACCGTAGCGCGTGACATAAGCTGCCCCGTCTGGCTCCGGTCATGGAAGGCGAAGCTCAGCCGCTGTAATCGTTCGTAGAGGGCATTCCGGATATTATACGATACTTTCTGGGCGACAACCTCGGCAAAAAAGCGCTGTCCGTAACCGGCTAACCCCCTCAAGGCGCTGGCGGCAACGATAACTACCGCGGCGATGATAACGAAACTTCGCTCACCCATGCCCAGCACGGTATCGATACCTTCGCCGAGCATACGGGGTATGGCGATGCCGAAACCGGTGCCGATGATAATACACGCGAAGGCCAGCAGGAGCATGAACCAGTATTTTTGAACATATCCCGTTAATCTCAGTACTACTCTCATGGATGGATGCCTGACTTCTGCAATTTATTCCGATATAACGTGATATATTATATTATAAATTTAACCCTTTTGTAAAGGGTTCGTGACCGTTTTCGGTTGAGAATTTTACTCCTCGACATCCAGTCCCCACTTCCTGAACAAATCCTTATAGAAGTCAGGACGGGGGAAATCCGGCCTCAGCAATACATGGGCCCAATCATCCGCGCTCTGCTTCATCTCCGCACTGCGCTTGACCCCCTCCACCAATCCCCCCAGCTTCTCCTTCGGCACGGAAAAGATTATCTCGTCTTCTCCGGCAAATGCCCGCGAGTATTCGCCGGGGTCGGGCAGGGTAATCCGGTACTCGCCGGTTGTTATTACAGGTACGACGGAGTAGACACAGGAATCGATAGGGTCGAACTCCGACTTCACCAGGGTCTTATCCTGGAACTTCGGCACACCGATCATCTCCCTGAGTTGTGCGGTGTTAGAATATACGAGCACCATGTCCGGTTCGAAATTAGCCGAGTTCAACGGCCCGGTCACCATGCCGATGTATTTACCGTACTCAAAACGAGGGAAAGATGTATGCGCATCTACGAAGGCGTCATGCGGGTCTTCCACCAGCCCGTAGGCCAGTAAGGGCGCCCAGCACCAGTGGTCTTCTTTCAGCATGGCTATCGTCACTCTCTGTCGCCGGGTCATGGCAAAGGCCTGGCACTGCGCGATATGATAACCGCGGTCTCTCTTCGGCCTGATGGCTCCTTCCGGTATATCCGCTTCAGTCTCCAGCATCTTCACGGCTATCGGGGATGTCTTCAATAGCAGTGCCCTCTCAAGTTCTTCTCCGTAGCTGTTATATTCCTTTATCGTTGTCAATTAACCTGACCTCCTGTTATATTTCGCCGCACCCGGCTAATTAAATTTTATCCGTCTTAAGTAACGGTGTCAAAAATTACCGACGCTACCATAACTGGAAAGAGGGAGCTTGATTTCTCCCTCTTTCTACGCAACGCAATGCTTTATTACCCTGACTTTCTCGATAAACGTTTGCTCCTCCAGTTGTCATACCAGACGATTAGTCCCGGCATAACCGTAATCGTTATTATCAGGCAGAGGAACACCCCGACGACGGTGGCGATGCCGAAATCACGAATCATGACAAAGTTCGACGCTATCAGCACGCCGAAGCCCCCCAGGGTAGTCAAAGCCGTGGTCACTATGGCCCGCCCTATTTTCGATATCGCCGTGGCCATGGCGTCTCTCGGCGATAACCCCGACCTTTTTTCTTCGTCGTACCGTCCCATAAGCAGTACCATGAACTCGGTGCAAATGCCGATGATAAGGACACCAAGAATCGCGGTAAGCGGGTTAAGCGGGATGCCGATGAGATACATGTCCAGTGAAGACCAGGCGATGACGGCTCCAACCGGTATGATGGTGAATACGGTGCTGCCCAGACGCCGGTAAACCAGTAAAAGGATGATAAACACCGCGCCGAGGCAAATGAGGTTCATGGTAAGCCTGGCGCCTACTATGGCGTCCATCGTGCTGGCACCGAGGGCAAGGCTGCCGACCGGCGAAACGTTCACGCCCGCCGGTGTACGGGCTTCCTCCTGTAAAAGCTGTAACAGGTCGTGGGTCTCCTCCAGGGGTATGTACTTAATATTGAACGAGATGCTGGCCGTCCGGTGGTCGGCGGAGAGGACCTGCGCTACATAGAGTGGTGGAGTGTTTTCCAGTATCGCGTCAATCTGCGTTTGAGACGGAATCGCTCCCCCGGCGGCTTCACTGACCAGTGTCGCCAGACTATTTACGGAAGTGATTTCAGGATGCGATGACACTGCTTCATCCTGGTACTGCTGCAGCCAGTTAAGCATCGCCGGGCTGGTCACGTCCTCCGCCTCCACCATAAAGTGAATGGTACCTCCGCTGCCGGTAATCTCGCGCGCTTCTCTCAGTTGTATCAATTCCGGCGTATCCTGAGGCATAAGCTCTTCGTAGTCGGTATTCGTCGGCAGCCAGTGGTCGACAATGCCGCCGCCAACCGCGAAGATAACGGCGATAATGAATATCCACAGGGTGTGATTGATGGCCAGTTTGCCGAGACGCAACAGAACACGCTCGATACGTCCGCTGGCTTCTTTCGCCGCCTTTCTTATTTTTTCCAGCGGCGTCCGCCTGTCGGCCAGATAGACGATACTGTGCAGCAGGAACAGGGCTACCATGTAGCTGATAACGATGCCGATGGCCAGCACCATACCGAAATCACGTATCATGGGCACTTGGGATATGTAAAGTGT
>DAOUEB010000099.1:0-19527 GCA_034430675.1 Dehalococcoidales bacterium | reverse complement strand
GCACTGCATGGAGGATATCGATGCGGATTTTCTCAACACGGTGCAGCTCGGCGATATCATCATGGCCGCCACCAACTTCGGCTGCGGCTCATCGCGGGAGCATGCCCCGCTGGCTATCAAGGCGGCCGGCGTATCCTGCGTCATCGCCAGGAGCTTTGCCCGTATCTTTTTCCGCAACGCTATTAACATCGGCCTGCCGCTACTGGAGTGCGCCGAGGCTGTGGACAATACCGAAGCTGGCGACGTTTTAGAGGTGGACCTTGCCCGCGGCGAAATTAAGAATTTGACCAGGGACATGACCTTTACCGCCGAGCCCTATCTGGAGTTCATGGCCGGGCTCATTTCAGCCGGCGGACTCATCGAATATACCAGAAAGCGGCTGGCTATCACGAAGGCTTAGAAAATAATTAAAATAAAATGTCATTGCGAGCGTAGCGAAGCAATCTGTAACTGAATCAAGCTATTGATTGGGATTGCCACGGGCTCTCGCCTGCCATAGAACTTGTTCGGCGAGCAGGTCGCCCTCGCAATGATAACCTGATGGAGGACTTAAGTGAACTTTAACCTGACAGTTTTACCCGGTGATGGCGTCGGCCCGGAGGTTACCGCCGAGGCCGTAAAAGTTTTAAATACGGTCGGTAAGAAATTCGGCCATAGTTTTAATCTTAACGATAGGCTGATTGGCGGGGCGGCTATCGATGCGGAGGGCGTGGCCGTATCCCGGGATACGTTGAAGATATGCAAGAAAAGCGATGCCGTTTTGCTGGGCGCCGTGGGAGGCCCCAAGTGGGATGACCCCCTGAACAAGGTCCGCCCGGAGGACGGCCTGCTGGAAATACGTAAAGCCCTGGGACTGTTCGCCAACCTGCGCCCGGTTAATGTCTTTCCGGTACTGGTCGACTCGACCAACCTCAAGCCGGAAGTGATTGAGGGGGTCGACTTTATCTTCGTACGCGAGCTTACCGGCGGACTGTATTTCGGCCGACCCAAGCGGCGGTGGCAGACATCGCGGGGCAGGCGTGCCGTCGATTCCATGGCTTATTCGGAGCAGGAGATTGAACGCATCGTTCGGGTCGGCTTCGAGCTGGCGCAGAGACGGCAGAAGAAGCTCATCTCGGTAGACAAAGCCAACGTGCTGGAGTCGTCCCGGCTCTGGCGGCAGGTGGCTGTAGAGGTGGCGAAGAGCTACCCGGATGTCACTCTGGAGCACATGCTGGTGGATGCCTGCTCCATGCGGATTATTCAGAATCCCAGATACCTGGATGTCCTGGTTACGGAAAATACCTTCGGCGATATCCTCACCGACGAAGCTTCCATGCTGGCCGGCTCGATGGGAATGCTGCCCTCGGCCAGCCTGGCGGGAGTGCCTGAGGCAGGCACCAGGATTTTCGGACTGTACGAGCCTATTCACGGCAGCGCGCCGCGCCGCGCCGGACTCGACATGGCCAATCCCATCGCCAGCATCCTCAGCGTTGCCATGATGCTGCGCTACTCCTTCGGCCTGGAGAAAGAAGCCCGGGCGGTAGAATCGGCCGTTGAAGCCGTACTGAATGAGGACTATCGCACCTATGATATAATGAGTGAAGGTAAGAAGAAGGTGGGGACGAAGGAGATGGGGGATTTGATTGCCGGGAAGGCGGGGAGTTAAGAAAATTCCCTGTCATTGCGAGCGTAGCGAAGCAATCCGCAAGCCGGAATGGAGATTGCTTCGTCGTTAGGCTCCTCGCAATGACAAAGTGAATGGTCATTTACACAGTCTGGAGGAAAATAATTGACTTCGATTGAACTCTACGATACGACGCTGCGTGACGGGGCCCAGAGCGAAGGCATATCCTTCTCCGTAGTGGATAAACTACATATCGCCCAGAAGCTCGATGAGCTCGGTATCCACTATATCGAAGGCGGCTGGCCGGGCTCCAATCCCAAGGACGCCGAGTTCTTCGAGAAGGCGCGTGACCTTTCCCTGAAAAACGCGCAGGTAGTTGTTTTCGGCAGCACGCGGCGCCGCGGTATCAAAGCGGAAGAGGACAATAACCTCGTCATGCTGGTTGAAGCCGGCGTAAAGGTGGCGACCATCGTTGGTAAAAGCTCGGACCTGCAGGTTACCCGCGTCCTGAAGACCACGCTGGAAGAAAACCTCAGCATGATTGCCGATTCCGTGAAATACCTTAAATCGAACGGGCTTGCCGTTTTTCTGGATGCCGAGCACTACTTCGATGGGTATAAGTCCAATCCTGAATACGCTCTGAAGACGCTGCAGGTGGCTGACGAGGCCGGGGCTGACTGCCTGGTGCTCTGCGATACCAACGGCGGGGCCCTGCCGGATGAAGTAACTGAGGCGGTCAAGGCGGCCGCTAAAGCGACATCGGTGTCGCTGGGAATTCACTGTCATAACGACGGTGGCCTGGCACTGGCCAATACTCTGGCGGCGGTTAAGGTGGGGACCAATCACGTACAGGGCACCATCAACGGCTACGGCGAGCGATGCGGTAATGCCAACCTGTGCACCATTATCGCGGCTTTGAAACTGAAAATGGGTATCGACTGTGTTACCGATGAGCAGATGGCCAGACTAACCGAGGTGTCTCACTTCGTCAGCGAGGCAGCCAATCTGGTGATCGACCCGTTTTCGCCGTACGTGGGCGCCAGCGCTTTCAGCCACAAGGCCGGTTACCACATGGACGGTATTACCAAGTGGCCCGATGCTTACCAGCACATCGACCCGGAGAAGGTAGGAAACCGACAGAGGACGGTGGTATCCGACCAGTCGGGAAAGCGTAATATTATCCATAAGGCGAAGGAACTGGGGGTAGACCTCTCGACAGACGCTAAAAAGACACAGGGGCTTCTTCAGCATATCAAATTCCTGGAGAGTCGAGGCTTCCAGTACGACAACGCCGAGGCGTCCTTCGAGTTGCTGCTGCACAAGGCTAAGCCGGACTATCAACCGCCTTTTGAGCTGGTCGACTTCATGGTAATAGTGGAGTCGAAGCGGCGACCTTCCACCCGTAAAGCCGCCGAGGAGATGCTGTCCGAGGCAATGGTCAAGGTAAAGGTGGGGAAAGATATAATACATACGGCTGCGGAGGGTGATGGCCCCGTCAACGCGCTGGACAGGGCTTTACGCAAGGCCCTTTTGCAGTTCTATCCCAGCCTGTCCCAGGTCAAGCTGGTCGATTACAAGGTGCGCATCCTCGAAGAAAGCGTCGGCACGGAGTCGCAAGTGCGTGTCCTCATCGAGTCCAGCGATGGCGTCGATGAATGGCGCACCGTCGGCGGCTCCACCAATATCATCGAGGCCAGCTGGCTGGCTTTAGCCGACGGCCTGGAGTACTGGCTGCTCAAGCAAAATGCTTAGGGTAAATCCCGAATATTTTTATGGAGTGAGTCTAAGAGGAGCGTCAGCCCCTCTTCTATTTCGTTTAGTTTCTCCTTTCTGATGTCTCCACATTGTTGTATAATAGTTAGTGAAGCTGGAATATTTACCTCAAGACAGGTTCGGAGGAGTCAAATGGGCGAGATAAAGAGCGCCGCCGAAATAGCCAGGGAAAAACTGGCCAGGATAGGTGAACCCACGGAAGCGGAGCGCCTGAAGTGGAAGTACGTCCCGGAGGGCGAAAAACTGGCAGCCCGCTATCTAAAGCAGGACTGCAATCTGGTCAATGAGGTCAATAAGTACGACGATAAAGCGAAGAAGGTCGTCGTTGCCAGTGTCAACGATATCCTCCTGAGGAATATCGGTCTGCCCAGGAATGAGGCCGCCCGGAAGACCAATAAAGTAGCGATGGATGGCTTGAAGGCCCTAAAAAACGACAAAGTGGCCGCCGAGAATGTCTTCAGCAAAATAAGGCATGTCCTCGACCACTATGTGCAGGAAGGCGCCGAGCAAAAGAAACAGGCCTACGAATCGCTCAAGGCTGAGTTTGAGGCCAAGATACAGCAGGCCATCGAGCAGCAGACCGGCGTCAGCGATGCCAGAATGAATATAGACGTGGAAAAGCAGCCGCAGTTCCTGGAGGAATGGCAGAGGGTGCAGTCCCAGATGGAAGCGCAGTACCTGAAGCTGCTGGATGAATACAAGCTGGAGCTGGCGGCTATCGACTAGGAATAAAGATGGATGCTGATAGCGACAGAATTGAATACGCGGCCCGCCATACCGAGATACTGAGGCATCCCCGGCAGCACCTGGCCACGTTCGGTGTTACCAATGTCTATTATTACATCGTCACCGAGCCAGTCTACTCGGAGCTTGTTAACGATGTTAGCGAAACGGTGATTAGAGAGGGCAGGGTTATTGCCGAAAGGCCGAAGATTATCACACCTTATTACCTGACCCAGCTGGATGGGTTCAGCTACGATGCCCGCCGATATTTCGAGACGCTGCTCAGGATGCATGGCCCCGATACGCCCGGCCTGTTTTATACCTATAAAAACGAGCCCAAGGGCCTCAATATCGTCTCGGACAACTGGCCGGTCGTGGTGGCCAAGTTGAATGAGGAAATTGATAAAAAGGGCGACCCCCTGGCTTCCATCATCAAGGGACAGGACGACCTCTGGGATGTATCCCTGCTGAAGTTTATTTACGAAATTACAACCCGCTCCATGCCGGATAATATCGCCCAGCTTGGTTCCAGGGGATTGCTGGGCATGAGTCACGGCGGAGTGCCCGTCGGCGCCCGGCAGAAAATCGAAGAGATGTTCCAGCAGGTCGCTATGGGCGAAATTAAAGCTTATGAGCTCGAACGGGAACTGAACCGCTGGGGCGTCTTCGAGGAGTACCAGGACAGATTTTTCAGGCTGGTCAGAGGCAGGAAATAACGCCCCGGCAGCAAACTGGAAAGGATTTTTTTGAATATTTCGGTAATCGAGGCCAGAGACCTTTTTGAAGCGTGGTTCCTCTGCCTGCAAAAGGTCCTTGATGAAGGCTATGAGTATAAAATAGACCGCGGGAGCTATGCCGGCCAGAGGCGCAAGGAACTTGACCTGGCCGTCGTTCAAATCCAGTATCCTGGTACACGTCCGCTGGTACCGGATGTCCCTCAGGGCGTGCCCCCGCCCAGCACCATGGAGTATGTGGAAAACTACCTGCCGTACCTCATGACGTCGCACCGGAAAAAGGGAGAGCAATATACCTACGGCCAGTACCTGGAAGAGCAGATATCCGAAGTAATCAAGATGTACCGTGAGGATGGTCACAACACCAACCAGGCCTTTATGGCCGTGGGGAATGAAAAGTCCATCCATCTAGCTGACCCGCCCTGCCTGAGGATGATAGATACCAGAATCCATGAAGGCAGACTCAGTTTCGTTGTCTATTTCCGGTCGTGGGACCTGTGGGCCGGCTTCCCGTCGAACCTGGCGGCCATTCAACTCCTGAAGGAATACATGGCCGGTGAGATAGGCGTTGAAGACGGCGAGCTGGTGGCCATGAGCAAAGGGCTGCACCTCTACGAGTATTCCTGGGAGCTGGCCAGGGCCGTGATAAGGGTAAGCTAATCGGGCTCTGCTTGTAAGAGAACCTGAAAGTCTTATGGAGGTTGATAATGGACCATATTGAAGCTGTAGCCGATATGATTGTAGAGTCGAAAAAGATAGTTGTCTTTACCGGCGCCGGATTCAGCACGGAGTCGGGCGTGCCGGACTTCCGCAGTCCGGGCGGCGTCTGGGATGTATTCGACCCCGGCGAATTGAATTTGCCGAATTTCCTGCAGCGCGAGGATGTCCGGGAAAAGTACTGGAGCATGCACAAGATGATGTGGGAAACGATTAGAGAAGCCCAGCCTAATGCGGGGCACTACGCCGTCACCGAGCTTTACCAGATGGGCAAGCTCGACTGCATTATCACGCAGAATACCGACGGCCTGCACCAGAAAGCCGGTGTGCCGGAGGAGATGGTGCTGGAAATACACGGCACCATGCAGTGGGTCGATTGCCTCGATTGCCAGAAGCGTTATCCCAGGGCTTACGCCCACGATAAGATGCTGGCCGGAGAGAAGGTTCCCCGGTGTGATAGCTGCAATGGACTTTTAAAACCATCTACGGTTGCTTTCGGGCAGGCGATGCCGGAGAGAGAGACGCGCGAATCCGAAATAAGGTCTTCCGCGTGTGACCTGTTCCTGGCCGCCGGTTCGTCGCTGGTGGTCTATCCCGCGGCGCAGATGCCGGTCTTAGCCAAGCGAAGCGGCGCCAAGCTGGTTATTTTAAACCTGACCGAAACGCCTCATGACGGCCACGCCGATGTCGTCATCGCTGAAAAGACGGGCGAGACCCTATCCAAGATTGTCGCCCGGGCTAAAGAAAAAATGTCGGCATAGCTCCGTGGATGGGCATACCTCGCCGTGTGCCTTTCGAGACTCCCGATGACGTTTCAGGGAATTTAAATTGATTAAATCCCGATGTAAATTCAGGCTGCTACTGGTGGCAGTCGTCTTGCTGCTTTTTCCGCTGGTAGTCGGCTGTGCTCCTGCCCATGACTTCAATAAGCAACTGCGTGCCATCACCGGGCCCTATCGCTTTGACCTGGTGAAGTGGGAGCTCAGTGCCTTAATCCGGGAGGCGGGAAAGTTATTCAGTCGGCAGGAGAGCACGGAGAATGCTACCGCTACTTATTTCGCCAACGTCGAGCGGATTAAGATGCTGGAATCGGAAATAGAAGCCGTCAGTGCGGAGAACCGGCAGGGCAACCTGGCTTCGCTCGAAGATGAGCTTGACGAATTGCAGCAGCAGAACGCAGAACTGGCCGGGACTGTGGAGAGGTTGCTGGAAACACAGATAAGAGAGGCCTTTTCGCGGCAGGGCATCTTCAATCCCTTAGATAAGCACGTAAGAACCAAGATTGGCTTTCCGCCGGTCAATATTCATATAGGGAAGCCGCCTCACCTGCTGGTCGTATCTCCCAGGGACAGGATAGAAAGCATTAGGGAGGTCACTTTCCTGCCGGATATGACCCAGGAGGACATGGAAAGTATCGAGGCCGGGATTGACAGTCTCGGCGTCTCCTCGCTGGTGGTCAGTCTGGGTGGCATTGCAACCTACCCGAGCTACGTAACCGATAAGGCGGACGTCCGGTTTATGCTTGATACCGCCGGCGAGGAATGGCTGCACCAGTATCTGTCCTTTACGCCGCTGGGATTTCTCTACGTGCTGGATTTGGCCGGTATCCGCCGGAATTACGATATTGCCACCATGAACGAGAGCGTAGCCAGCATGATTAGCAAGGAAATCGGTGCGATTATCTATCAACAGTACTATGCGCCGGGCGAAGCGGGCGACGCGGAGCAGACGACAGAATCAGGTTTTGACTTTAATAAAGAAATGAGAGAAATCAGGAAGGCCGTGGATGACTACCTTGCCCGGGGTGAAATCGAGCAGGCCGAGGAATTCATGGAGCAGAAACGGCAGTATCTGGCCGAAAACGGCTATTATATCAGGAAGCTGAACCAGGCTTATTTTGCCTTTCACGGTACTTATGCCGTTAGCCCCACCTCTATCAGCCCCATCGGGGCCGAACTGAAGGAACTGCGAAGCCAGAGCGATTCTCTGAAGGAGTTCATGGACACCGTTACCGGTATGACCGGTCGCCAGGACCTGGCCGAGAGTGTCCGGTAACAAACGCTTGTATTTTCATCGGCGGCGGGTTAAGCCATCTCACTGGACAGGGCAAACGTTTACATAAAATTTAGATTTTAATACCGAATTTTTATTATTGGTTTATCGGCTTATTGCCAAAATAATAAAAAAATAGTTAAAAACGACGATTTCGTAAAGGTGTGGAGAGAAGATGATGAGTCCTCCTGGTAGGGTAGCACAGATAGGTGAAAATAGAATTGACCTTCTGGAGAAGCTCTGGGCTAGGGCCAGGCCGGAAGATAAAGAAGATGAGTTGATTATGTGCATCATGCAGATGACGCATAATGCCCTCGGCGCTTCGGCGTCGTCATTGCTCCTGCTCGACGAAAAGACCCAGGAACTGTATTTCAAGTTTGCCGATGGCCCGGTGGGGCAGCGGCTAAAACGATTGCACATCAGCCGGCAATCGGGTATTGCCGGATGGATAGTGCGGAATGGCAAACCCCTGATTGTAAATAACGCCGAAAAGAATGCGAAATTTTACAAGTTGATAGATAATGCTACCGGTTTTAAAACGAGGTCTATCATCGCTGTGCCGATTATTATAGGGGATAAAGTTATCGGAGTTATCGAAGTACTCAATAAAGCGGACGGGACTGATTTTAACAGGCAGGACTTGAAAACGATGATGGGCGTGGCGATGACCACCACCATGACGATTGAAAACGCCAGGATGAATACAAGCCTGCTGAATTCCTACAAGAGTACCGTCAGGGCACTGATGTCACTGGCCGATGCCAAGGAAACCAGCGGAGGCGGGCACTCGCGGCGGGTTACGGAGTATTCGCTCATAGGGGCCAGGGAGTTAGCACTTTCGAAGGAAGAGAAACAAAATATCGAATACGCGGCAACTCTCCATGACATAGGCAAGCTCAGCATCCCCGACAGCATATTAAACAAGACCGGCACGCTTACGGATGAAGAATGGGAGATAATAAGAAAGCACCCGGCAACAGGTTATAACCTGCTGAAAGAAATTCCTTTTCTCAGAGAAGCCAGCAAGCTCATTCTCTATCACCATGAGAGACATGATGGCAGGGGATATCCGCAGGGAATCATCGCTGACACAATACCGATAGGAGCCAGATTGATAGCCGTGGCCGATGCTTTTGACAACATGACCACCGACCACGTCTATCGTAAAGCGCTCAGTCGGCAGCAAGCCTTCGCCGAGTTGCATAAAAACGCCCGCAGCCAGTTCTGCCCGATTGCCGTGAAGGCGTTCAATTCCGGATTTGTCAGAGCCCGTTTGTCTAACAAATAACGCTTAGCCGCTTATTACCTCTATTTTTCAGAGACTTTCGCTGATTATCGCTTGCGTTCCGTGTTCGCTAAAGTCACTGTCGTGTGGTATCATTTTTTAGAGGAGACGATAGTAAGACAGACATGATACCGGAGCTCGTGAGCTTTGTTACCAGGCGTGAGGGGCGCAAGTTCCGCCATCTGAGTCCCACCTTTGACGATTCAATTATCAATGGGGGAAAACTGGGGGGTAAATCCGGCATATCGCTCTACGTGCACATACCGTTCTGTCGTTCGTTGTGTCCTTTTTGTTGTTTTAACCGCTATCTCTTTCAGGAAGACCTGGCGCGCCGCTATTATATCGACCTGAAGAAAGAGCTTGAATTATACATACGGCGCGGCTTCAACTTCTCCAGCATTTACTTCGGCGGGGGAACGCCCACGGTGCTCATGGACGAGCTTGCTTTATTTATAAAGTACCTGCGGGCGCAGTTTGATGTCAGCGAAGTCTCTCTGGAGACTACACCACGGGAGCTTACTGAGCAGAACATCGGCCTACTAAAAGAGATGGGCATAAATCGTCTCTCCATCGGTGTTCAAAGTTTCGAGGAACCGGTGCTCAAGACGATGGGGCGGGTTAACGGCCCCGCCGACGAGGTCAAGAGCCGCCTGCTCACGGCCGAAGGGCAGTTCGATACGCTGAACGTGGACTTCGTCTTCAATTTCCCCGGCCAGACAATCGAACAGTTCGCCGCCGATGTAGGCGCCTTCAAGGAACTGGGCATCGACCAGGCCACGTTCTACCCGCTCATGGCTTCTCCCCACAAGAAGGACGCGATGGAGCGTAAGTTTAACAGGGTGGATAATTCCCGCGAGAAACAGTTTTACGATGTTATCCTGCGGGAGCTCTACCGTGGCGACTATACGGCATCGACGGCCTGGTGCTTTTCCCGCGGCGAGAGGATGATTGACGAGTACATTATCGAGTTTGACGACTATATCGGCATCGGCTCCGGTTCCGTGAGCATTGTCAAGGGTAATTTCTTCGTTAATTCTTTTTCGCTCGACCGCTATCACGAGCTGACCGGCGCCGGGCGATTGCCCATCATAGGCTGGCGCAAGCTGTCCGAGAAGGAAAATCTGCGCTATTACCTGTTAACAAAACTTTTCGGTATGAAGCTGGACAGGGAAGCATTTCGCCGCCGCTTCGGCGAAGATATACGAAGTAAGCTGCGGACGGAGCTTACCTTTTTTAAGACATTCGGGCTGGTTTCCGGGAATGGCGCTCTAAACGTTACCGAGAAAGGGATGTACCCGGTGAGTGTCATGATGCGGGACTTCTTCGCCGCCCTCAACACCCTTCGCGAATACTGCATCGAGCACCAGATTTAGTCTTAGCTGGTAGCTACGTGAAGCCCGACGGCGCCGAAGAGCAGCGGATGGTAGTCCACACTCCTGAATCCCGCCGTAAGCAGCATCTCCCTGACTTCCTTCGGGAAATAGTACCTGGATATCGATTCCGCCAGATAGCGGTAGGCACCTTTATGGCCGGAGAGCAGTATGCCCACCGGACCCACGAGGACCCGCAGGTAGAGATGGAAGAGTGTCCTGATTACCCGGTTCTCCGGCTGGCTCGACTCCACGATGATGTACCGACCTCCCGGTTTGAGCACTCTCCTCACCTCGGCGAGGTGGGGTAGGCACAGCGGATTTTTATAGGTCAGGTTGCGAAAGGCAAAGGATATACCCACGCAGTCGAAGTGGCCATTGGGGAAGGGCAGGTGTATGGCTTCCCCGTGAACGAACTTCACCTTCTCCCCCACGCCGGCCCCGGTTGCCTTCTGCCTTGCCCGCTCCAGCATCGGCAGGCTGTAGTCGAGGCCGGTTATTTGCACACTTTCTTCGGCCAGTCGGGCTATATTTATGGTCAGGTCGCCGGTACCGCATCCCAGGTCGAGGACCCGCTGCGGCTTATTTTCGAGGCAGGCCACCGCCGCCAGTCGCCGCCATCGTTTGTCCAGTCCCAGCGTAACGATGCGATTTACCAGGTCGTAGCGCGGCGGCACCGCCGTGAACATGCCGTGCAGCGGTTCGGGTTGACGGGAAGGGTTGGGACTCTCCATAGTCATATTAAAGGACGCGACCCAGGATGAAGCCGATACCTATCAGCAGTTGCGTTCCCAGCATCGCCATGACGTTGGCTGCCATACCCGGCATGAGTTTGGATGGGTCGTCATGATGGATGGCGCCTTTGATAGCTCTGATGGTAAGCGGCAGTGTCAGTAAGGCCAGCAGTGTCCAGACGGGCATTACCTGCGCTGCCACCCAGGCTATTATCCAGACATAAACGGCAATGGCCACTATCGAGTAGAAGACGGCAGCTTTTTTCTTACCGATGGTGATGACTATCGTCTTGCGGTTGGCCAGCTGGTCGGCTTCGGCATCGGGGAACTCGTTAAGCAGCAGCAGATTATGCACCAGAAATCCGGAGGGGATGGCGGCAATCACGGTTTCCCAGGTATAGGAGCCCATCTGTACAAAGGCCATGCCCAGGATGGGCAGGGCGCCGAGGCCGGCTCCGGCCACCCACTCCGGCCAGGGTCGCTTGAGGATAAAGGGGCAGTAAAGCAGAATAAAGAAAGCAGCCACCAGGAGCAACGGCAGCAGCAGCCAGCCGCTGACCACGGTGAAGTAGATGCCGACAGGCACCGCCAGTATTAAAGAGCTCAGCCCCAGCCACAACACCTGCCGCGGACTGAGCAATTTTTCAGGAAGGATACCGCTGCCCCCACTGAAGGGGGTACGTTTTGTAGCCAGGTCAATGCCACTCCGGTAATCGAAATAGTCGTTGAGCGTGTTTACGCTGATATGGGCAAACAAAAGACCGATGCCGGCGAGCAGGGCGTACCACAGGTTGAAAAAGTCGTCATACCAGGCGACGGTGGTGCCTAAAAAAGCCAGCACGATGGATAGTGTCAGGAATTGCGGGCGGGTCTCCAGAAACCAGAATTTTAATCCCTTCAAGTTATTCCTCCGTATCTTAATTATAGCTATTATCGGCAGTCATGTAAAAACAGGAGAAAGTGGCGACTTTCCAAGCAAGTGGATAGTTATAAGTCCAGAACAGCAGGCCCCCTGGCCCCCGGTGCGGTGGGGCCGTCATAAGTGTATTCCTTGCCTCCCATGGTCTTGGTAAACCCGGGGGCAAGTAAAATGGCGTGAAACAGAATAGGTTCATCAATCTTTCTGAAGTTAAGCGGACAATGCACCAGCCCCCTGGGGATAAAGATTATCGTAGCTTTGTCGATAAGATGTTCTTCCATCTCCTCCCCGATGCAGAAATCTATTTCCGCCTTAAAAGAGTCGAACAAATCCGGGAGCTTACCTCCCAGGAAAATGAGGTACTCATCACAGTCGTGGGTATGAGGTTCCTTTTCCAGGTATATCGGTTCGACAAACAACTGCCATCCCATGTTCATATTGGCTCCGGGAATCTGCCTCGCGCCCCTGAAGTAGGCCTGCGGCCCGGCAACTGCTGGAAGATTGGATGGCTCTTTAAAATCCGTCAGGAAATAATTAGCATATTTCGATTCAGCCATTTTCTCACAGGCTCCCTTTCAATTTAATATCATGTTCTACTGTGTATAACTCACAGGGCAAACGCAGCAGAGCTATTAGCTCTGCCATATTTTATTCGTCTCGCCGGGATGCCGGCGGTAATGGTCTGATTGAAGCCCCGGGTGAAAGGGTGATATCTATAAACATGATAGGTTTGTATACCGTTTTAACATTCAGTGGGCAATGCATCAACCCTGCCGGTATATAGACGCAGGATGTATAGTTGATAATGTGTTTCTCCGGTGGTTCTCCCAGACTCATTTCCACCTCCGCCCCGAATTCGCCTACGCTACCGGGATTGCCGCCGAGAAAGAGGATAATCTGGTCGAAATCATGCGTATGGGCTTCGGATACCATAAGGAATGGTTCCGTAATATAGGACCAGCCCAGTGAAAAATCAGCTCCGTTTAAATCCCTTCCACCAAGCGCAGCTACCTGAGGAGCGGTAATTTGTTTGTATATAGATTGTATTGTACCGAGTTCGGTGATATATTCACCATGTTTAATGTTTTCCGCCATAACATCGCTCCTTTTTACATGAGGTAATTCCGGCTAATTTTACGGGATAAATAAGAGAAGGAGGCAAATAATATACCTGCCAGCCTGAGCCTGAGATGGCGTCCCTGGAGGGATTCGAACCCACGACCCGCTGCTTAGAAGGCAGCAGAGCACGCTCAAACAGCTTAACAAATTGAGTGTATCACAGCTAGCCGAGTTAAGCAATTTGAGTAAAGCCTATATCTCACAAGTTAAGCATGGCAAGCGTTCTCCATCACAGAAATTACTTGATGCCTTGGCTAGTCTGGAGAAGCCGAAAAAACCGGACAAAGATTATCTTGGTCTGTTTCTGCAATCGCGCCAAGCTTTGGGCGTTAGCCCCCGGACATTGGGATATTACCGTGAAAGACTTTCCAAATTCGTTGCCAATGTAGACTATGTAAAAGCTTCAAGGCAGGCCATAGAACAGTATCTAATTTCCATCCCGCCGAATCAATATGGCCTAGCAACTCGCCACGCTTCCTACAGAACTATAAAAACTTTCTACCGCTGGTTAAGCCGTGAGTATGGATTCTCAAATCCTGTGACAGGAATATCCGCTCCCATTATGGGGAAGCCAATATTTCCAAGCCTTACTAGGGAACAGGTAATGCAACTGATTGAAAGGGCTGGCACAATCCGTGACAAAGCCATAATCGCCTTCTTCACAGAAAGTGGCCTCCGGCTATCCGAGTTGGTCAGCATCAGGCCAGAGAACATTAACTGGGAATTACGCACTGTTCAGATAGTAGGGAAGGGGAGGAAAGAGACTTACGCGCCTTTTGGTGAATTAACGGAGAAATACCTTAAATCCTGGCTCAGGCGGCACCGGCCTATCGGTAGTCTGTGGGAATTGAACGCATGGGAGATCAAGGACCTTCTTAGCTTTCGAATCTACTCTAACCTGCTGCATAAAGCCCCTGGTTTGCTGGGTTCTGGCCTCGGCAGCATCAGCTTTATCTTCGATTTTCTGGGACACATTAGCTCCTTTCTATATTGAGGTTAGTCTACTACCTCTCAGGAGCTCGTGCCACCCTGTCTAAAGTGTACGGTTTTAGTAACCCCTTTTGTGTCCCATTTCGCTGATTGACAACACTCCTAGATATTTTTGTCCACAATCATACCATTTGGGTGGTCAAAGGGCAAAGCTATCAGTGGATAAACATAGATGAATTATACTGAACTTCATTGATTTTATCTGAATACTCCTTGACAAAGACGGAGACTTGTGCTACTTTACAAAACAGTATTCTATTTGACAGTTATTGGAAACTTGCATGGACGATGAGGTTAGAAAGTCAGTCAGTATCAAGATGAAGCCGAGCATTATAAGGAAAGCCCGGGTAAGAGCTGCTAGCTCTGACAAGAGATTAAGAGAGTGGATTGAGCAAACCATAGAGGAGAAGGCGACAAGAGAGGAAAGAGAAGAAACATAGTTAAAATAGAAAAGACCTGTGGGAGCAGGTCTTTCTGAGGTGTGAGATGGCTAGGTGGATACTTGGCTGTTTCTCTTCTAAAATAATTCCGAAGATAAGTCAAGCAAAAGGGCTCAGAGAACCCCAAATGCGGGTGTACCTTTGAGCCCTTCGGCTTTGTAGCTCGAAGTAAGAAAGGTGGGATCTGCCAGGGGAAATCAGGGTGCTACGGGTGGTTTGAGCTTTTTCTACCTAGTAGCTTAAATAGCCTTCTTCCCCTCCCGTGTGGGTAGCCCTGACCGCAATCGGGCAAGCGGCATCCCGCTTATACCCTGAAGGAGGTGAACAATGCAAGCATACTGTATGAAGTGCCGTATCAAAAGGGAAATGAAGGATGCTAAGGCAATAACCATGAAGAATGGCAAGCCAGCAACTCAGGGTGTATGTCCCGTATGTGGGGCAAAGATGTTCAGGATCGGGAAGAGTTAAAGCTGATATTGCGCCGAGGTAACTCGGGGTAAAAAGGGGGTGATAGATAAGGAATTTTTGGCGACCAAAATCTAAATGAAGGAGTTTTCAGATGAGAAAGAAAAGTTTATTGATTATTTTATCGCTAGTTCTAGTAAGCGGGCTGATTTTTGGCAGCTGTGCTGAGCCGGCACCAGCTCCAGCCCCCGCTCCAGAGAAGCCAGCACCAGCGCCAGCACCCCAACCGGAAACGATAGACCTGGGATTTGTTCATATCTGGCCCGCTACTCATTTTACTGCCACGAACCAATTCCCCAGATACTTCAAGATGGTAGAAGAGGCAACAGGGGGCAAGTATATTCTCAACATAGAATATTATCCGGTCGGGACTTTACTTGGCGGAGCCGAGGCCTATGACGGGGTAGTTAAAGGCATCGCAGAGTCTGGCACATCTTCGTTTGGCTATACCCCGGGTCGCTTCCCGGTAACACTGACCATGAACCAGTCTGGCATCGCCCCGCCGAAAGATTGTCAGGCCGCCGGTCTTGCTGAGTGGGATTTCTATAACAAGTATAAGCCGGCGGAGCTTGACGATGTAAAGATACTCTGTATTTATCCCACTGGACCAGGCTGGATACATTCTCATGTCCCGATTACAACTGTGGACCAGATGAAGGGCATGAAGATAAGAGTCACCGGCTCTGGTGTCTTGGGAGTTCAGGCGGTGGGAGGTGAGCCGATAGCCATGCCTATGGGTGATGTTTACCAGGCGGCACAAAAGGGGACAATCGAGGCACTTGTTTCCCCGCTCGAAACACTTGAGGGGTGGAAGCATGCCGAGGTCTTTGACTATTCCACCTTTGTGCCCTATTTCTACTCCGAGTTTTTCTGGCTGGCCATGAACTGGGATAAGTGGAACTCGCTACCTAAGGACCTCCAGGCTGCTTTTGATGCCGTTGCTCCGGACGCGGTGAAGGACGCCAGCGAAATCTGGCAAGATAATATGAAGCACGGGATGGACTTTGCCAGCGCATCACCCGGAGGACATGAGTTTATATATTTCTCTGATGATGAAGTGGCCAAGTTGAAGGAGATGCTCAAGCCGGTACGCAGCCAGTATGTTGGCGAACTTAACTCTAAAGGTTTTCCAGGCGAAGAGATAGTCACTGCGGCGAGCGAGATTATGGAAAAATACAACTAAACTAGACAGCCTGCAGAGTATAAATAGGGAATCCTTCATAGAGGGTATCCTCTATGAAGGATTCCCATGAGGTGTTAGGTTAAGTGGCTTCTTTTGACCGGTTTGTTCGTTTATTAAGTAAATACTGCGACCGGATAGCGCAGGCAGCGGTTGTGGCAATGATGCTCCTTGTTGTCGGGGATATCGTGCTGCGTGCTGTCTGGCGGCCTATTCCCGGTACGTATGATGTAGTTGGATTCATCGGGGCAGTCCTGGTTTCCTTCGCCATTGCTTATTGTGCCGTGCAGGGAGGCCATATCTCCGTTGAGCTGGTGGTGGCGCGCCTCTCACAACGGGTTCAACTGATTATCAATATTATTACCGGCATACTTAGCCTTGGCATCTTCGCCTTAGTAACCTGGCAGTGTCTGATATTAGCTGAAGACATGCGGCAAGTGGGTGAAGTGTCTATGTCAGCGCTCATACCTTTTTACCCCTATATATATGGGGTAGCTTTTGGCTGTGCTTTGCTCTGCTTGGTAATTTTAGTTGACCTGGGCAAGTCACTGGCGGAAGTAGCGAAGGGATGAGCCCATCTACCGTTGCTATCATCAGTGTTGTGATTCTTGTTCTTCTCTTTCTTCTCCGCATGCCGGTGGCTTACGTTATGGCCATGGTGGGCTTTGCCGGCTTCGCTTACATGGTTTCAGTGGAGAGTAGCCTCAGCATCCTGGCTAAAGATTTCTGGATGATGTTCTCCTCGTATTCCCTGACTGTCGTTCCTATGTTTATATTTATGGGTACCGTTGCCTTCTATTCGGGGATGAGCAGTCGGCTTTATGATACTGCCTACAGGTTCTTCGGGAATGTGCGCGGAGGGCTGGCCCTGGCTACTATCGCCGCCTGTGCTGGTTTTGGTGCCATGTGCGGATCGACCAATGCCGCAGCTGCCGCTATGGGCAGGGTAACATTACCCGAGATGAGAAGATATAATTACGACCCTTCACTGGCTACCGGCTGCGTTGCCGCAGCTGGTAGCCTGGCCATACTTATCCCCCCGAGCACTATCTTGATTATCTACGGAATAATAGTTGAGGAGTCCATAGGCAAACTATTCGCTGCCGGTATCTTACCCGGGGCGCTTCTTACCGCCCTGTTCGCCGTTACTATATACATCCTTTGCCGGGTCAAACCCAGCCTGGCCCCTCCAGGCGCTAAGTCCACCTGGAAGGAGAGGATGGTATCCGTCTCTGGAGTAATTGAGATGCTTCTGTTGTTTGCCCTGGTCATGGGTGGCCTTTTTGTTGGCTGGTTTACCCCTACTGAGGCTGGCGCCGCCGGTGCTGGTGGAGCCCTGGTTATTGCCTTGGCCAGGCGACGGCTTAGCTGGCGGGGTTTCCTAGATTCCCTCGCCGATACGACACGGATAACGGCTATGGTTTTCCTCATTGTCACCGGAGCCACTATTTTCGGTCACTTTATATCAGTAACCAGGGTTCCCTTTGAGCTGTCAGAGTGGGTGGGTGGACTGGCTCTGTCACCCAATGTTATCATGGGATTTATAATCTTTGGCTATCTAATCGGTGGCTGTTTTATGGATTCACTGGCATTAATCACCCTTACCGTACCGATTCTATATCCGCTGGTGTTAAGCCTGGGGTTCAACTCGATATGGTTTGGAGTGATAATAGTGTTAGTTGGCGAGATGGGGGTAATCACCCCGCCGGTAGGGATAAACGTATATGTCATTAAGGGGGTAGCCCCAGATATACCACTCGAGACCATATTCAGGGGAATATTCCCCTTCCTTGCCGCCATAATAGTTTGCATCGCTATCCTGATAGTATTTCCTCAAATAGCCCTGTTTTTACCGAGTTTTATGATGTGGTGACAACCCCTGGGAAAACGGCGCAGTCTATGGCTGCCCAGCATGAGGCAAATAACTATAATATTGACCTTCTCTTAAATGATGATTTGACTTGAACAATAGACTATTTGCCCCCTTGATGTCAATACCAAACGAAGCAATTCACCTTTATCATTAATTGTACGTAGACGATGTAATGCACGATAAACAATCCGACGCTTTGTTATCGCCCCGTAAAAACGGCCGCTAGATTTTACACCTGATACTCAAGCGTAAACCCTTTGTATAAATAAGGAAGGTTTTATGGAGATGACGATTAGAGCGCGGTATAGTGCAGATGTCAGTAAGGCCAGGGAGTTATTGAAGCGTATGCTTCGCAGAAAAGGCTAAGGTAAGTGTTTGGTTTTTTCGGGTGGAGGTCTACTTCCGGGTTGCTATACGGGTATTTTGGGGTGCCGGGGTTGAATTCCCGGGATGCTATAGGTTGTCTGGGGGGTTCTGAACAGGCTTGACAATCGGATGCGATGGGATTTATCATTCGTGTTGAGAATCAAGAGGGATGAAGGTCAACTCATCACGAGTCGATATAGGAAATCCCATATAAATATAAAACCTGGCCAATAACAATACCGATGTTCTCACTGAGGAATGGCGGTCTCCCGATGGCTGATGTCAGACATAGCTTTAATCATCTATTCAGGTTAGAATAAAAGATTGAGTAAGTCATAAAGGAGGTTGAGAAAATGGCTACATGGCATGATTATCTAAAAGAACAAGGTCATGCACCAGACTGGCCGTATCCTATCCGCTACGACCAGGAGCAAGAAGTCGATGCCGATGTCCTGGTGATTGGAGGCGGTATCGCCGGCTGCTGGGCGGCCATCAGTGCTGCCAGACAGGGATTAAATGTGGTTCTGGCGGAAAAGGGTGATACTATCAGGAGCGGTGCCGGGGGACCGGGATGCGATCACTGGTGTAATGCTCCCGCGAACCCATTATCCAACGTGGACCCGGATGAGTGGGCGGAGCACATGGCTGACCGTCCCTACTGCAACGGTATCGGCATCCAGATCCAGTGCCGTGAGAACTATGATTCTCTGCTTGAACTGGAACAAATGGGCGGCAAAGTTAGAGATACCGATGATGAATACCTGGGCGCTGAAGGCCGTGATGAAAAGAGTAAAATCATGTTTTCCCCACGCTATACTCGAGTACACAGCTATCTCGCCTCAGCCGAGACAGATGAAGACAAAATGAAATTCTATCAAGCGGACCATACCAGGAACAACGTGGTAATACGGGTCTGGGGATCCACTTTTAAGCCCGCATTAAAAAAGGAATGCAAGCGCTTAGGGGTCAAGATTTTTGACCGCGTGGTAGTGACCAGCCTGCTCACCGAGAACGGAGTCCAGGGCGCCCGGGTAGTCGGGGCCACCGGCCTCAACAACCGTACCGGTGAATTCATGATTTTTAAATCTAAATCGGCTATCCTCGCCACCGCCGGAGCCGGGTCGATATGGCTGATAAGCACCGAATTAGGCGGGTATTCCAACATGATGTCCCGTACTATT
>DAOUEB010000098.1:0-10528 GCA_034430675.1 Dehalococcoidales bacterium | reverse complement strand
ATGGGGGCGGGGCAGCCGAGCCGGATTGTCAGTGCCCGGATTGCCGGAGAGAAAGCCGGCGAGAAAGCTAAGGGTAGTGTCCTGGCCTCGGACGCCATGTTCCCGTTCTCCGATGTCGTGGAGCATGCCGCCACGATAGGCGTGACCGCCATCATCCAGCCCGGCGGCTCGATACGCGACCAGGAGTCGATAGACGCCGCCGATAAGCACAACATCGCCATGGTCTTGACCGGCGTCAGGCACTTCCGACATTAAGAACAGGGGAGTCTGAGATGGGCTTCGCCCCTCTCCTTTGACACTTCATAAGGAGAGGGGGATACAGGGGGTGAGGTAGAAATAAATAATAACCTTACCGAGGAGGGCAAATGCTATGGCTAATGCGGTCCTGGTAGTAGATATGCTAAAAGGGTTCCTGGAAGAGGGTTACCCTCTGTACATTGGCGCCGAGGCCCGTGGCATCATCCCCGATATCCAGAATCTGCTGGAGCAGGAGCTTGCCCGTGGTTCCAAAATCTTTTTCATCTGCGATAACCATGACCCGGACGACCTCGAGTTCAAGATGTTCCCGCCGCACTGTATCGCTGGCACAGCCGAGGCGGAGGTCATTCCGGAGCTGTCCGCATACCCGGGGGAGATAATACCCAAAAAGCGTTACAGCGGTTTTTACGGCACCGACCTCGAAGCAAAATTGAAAGAGCTTAAACCGGACAAGTTGATTATATGCGGCGTGCTGACCAATATCTGCGTCATGCACACTACTGCCGATGCCCGTAATCGCGACTATGAGGTGGGAATACCGGTAAATTGTGTCGCTTCTCCGGATGAGGCGGCACATCGCTTTGCCCTGGAGCACATGGACAAGGTGCTCGGGGCCAGGCTTGTTTAGGAGGTGAACCATGCCAACGCCGAAGTTCAAACCGTCCCCGGAAGTCATTTCCGGGGATACCGCCGATATTTACTTCGTCCGCACTATCGATATCCTGCGCAAAGAGAACCTCAACCCGGTAGCAACCATGGAGGTCTTCGGAAGTCGCGCCGGAATACTCTGCGGCATCGAGGAGGTCAAGGCGCTGCTGGCGGAAGCCCTGCCCGAAGGCAACCGCGAGGTGTGGGCGCTGGGGGAGGGAGAGACAATTTCCCTCAAGGAGGTGGTGCTGCGCATTACCGCTCCCTACCAGAGCTACGGCGTTTACGAGACGGCGATAGTCGGCATTTTAGCCCATTGCAGCGGCTGGGCGACGGCCGCACGGGAGTGTGTCGCCGCCGCCGGAAATATACCCCTCATCAGCTTCGGGGCGCGCCACGTGCATCCCTCGGTGGCTGGGGTGATGGACTATGCGGCGGTGGTGGGGGGATGCGTAGGCTGCTCCAGTATCGCCGGCGCCCGGCTGGCCGGCGTGGAGGCTTCCGGGACCATACCTCATGCCCTGATTATCATAGTGGGCGATACGGTTAAGGCCACCATGTTGTTCGACAAGCACATGCCGCCGGAGGTGCCCCGGGTCTCGCTGGTGGACACCTTCAAGGATGAAGCCGAGGAGAGCCTGCGGGTGGCCGAGGCGCTGCGGGAAAAACTTCAGAACGTGCGACTGGATACCCCTTCCGAGCGCGGTGGGGTCACCGTGGAGCTGGTCAAAGAGGTGCGCGCCCGACTGGACCTGGCCGGTTTCAAGCACGTGAAAATTTTCGTCAGCGGCGGTGTCGACCCGGAACGGATTACCCATTTTCTGGAGAGAGGCGCACCGGTGGACGGTTTCGGCGTGGGCAGCTACATCAGCGGTGCCAAACCTATCGATTTTACCGCCGACCTCCACGAGATAGAGGGTAAGCCCATCGCCAAGCGGGGCCGAATACCGGGCATTACGCCTAACCCGCGGCTGAAGCAGATGATGTAAATAAGGAGGAAATTATGTGGGAATATATGATGGCTTTCTTGAAGTCGTTTTTCATCTATCCCGGCCTCAACTGGGATCTGATGCTCATCGGCATCGGCCTGGCCCTCGTTTTCGGGGCTATCTGGCTCTGCGCTCACTGGCCGCCGCTTTTCAAAAAGCACTGGCTCTGGGCGGTGGCGGTGGTCAGCGCCTTCCTGACGTTGCTGGCGGTTACTTTCGTCCAGATACCGTTACAGCACTATGCGGGAAAGGCACTGTTGCATTTCTGGAACCAGGATGTCCTCATGGACTGGTTGCTGCTGGCGGGCATACCGGGGGTACTGCTCAGCGGGCTGGTGCAGGAGGGCGCCAAGATGGTGCCGATGGTTTCCTGGTGGTGGCGTAGCGGCAGGAGTATCAGCCCCAGGCTGGGGCTGGCGATAGGAGCGATTGCCGGAGCGGGCTTCGGTATCTTCGAGGCTGTCTGGGCACATAACCAGGTTCTTATGTCGGGCTGGACGTGGCAAGCAGTGCAGACCGACGGTTTGTTAGCGCTGATTCCATTCTGGGACAGGTTCTGGGCGGTGGTTTTCCATATCGCTGTCTCCGCGCTCGTTGGCTACGGGCTGGCCAGGGGCCGGGGCTGGCAGTTCTATCTCCTGGCTTCCGGCTTACATGGCCTGGTTAACTATATTGTCGTGCCTTACAGGAAAGGCATGTTGACATTCAATCAGGTAGAGATTTATCTAGCCGCGGCGGCGGCGCTGGTAGTGCTGGCAACCCTCTGGCTGCGATGGCGGGAAATGGAAGAGGAACCTGCTGAACCGGCTGAGACGATTGAAGCGACCGGTATAGATATCTAAATACGTTCGAATTTCAACCTGAGAACTTGCTTCGTGTTTCGCGTAACCTTGGCGCATTCGTCGATGCGGTAGCCGGCCGCCCAGAGGACTTGGTCCGGTGAGCACACGATTGGGATGCGGCGGCGCCAGGTCTGGGGAATACGGGCGTCAATCATGAACTCGTTCAACTTCTTGGACCGGTCCATGCCCAGCGGCTGAAAGCGGTCGCCGGGGTGGCGGCGGCGGACAGTCAGTTTATTCCCCGTTTTATCAAAATCGAAGCAGGCGGTGAGGTCGCTGAATTTATCGTCTGCGTCTTTAGCTGCGGACGGGGATATTACGTCGGCTTCGATATCCCATCCGGGAATGCCGGTCCTGCCCGGTATGTTCAGTTCGGTCTCGCCTTCCAGGACAGGGAACGGGCATAGAGACACCGCATCAGGGGCCAGCACATACCTGTCATACTCGATGGTGAAGTTCAGGCCGCCGGGCAGGCCGATTACTTTCCCGGCTGGTTTGTCCAGGGCGTCTATTATATCTTCGATGTGGCCTGCTTCGATGTCTTTCAGGTTGCCCAGCAGCGACTCTACAGCGACACGCAGCAGGTGGCGTTTCAGGGTGGCGGGAAGGAGCAGGAATTCCTTCTTTTTTATGATGACGGAGTCTTTTTCTGTATACATCAGTTTATTCCAGAGTCGGGCTGCCTCTTCATCTATGAAGTCCAAATCATCGGCGGCAATGCGCGCCGTGCGGAGCAGGGCTTCGGCCACCTGGGGGTTGTATTTTCGGAGTTCGGGTAGCAGGTGGTGGCGGATTCTATTACGGAACGGCTCCGTCGAAAGGTTGGAGGTATCGGTGCGGGGGGCCAGGCGGTGTTTGCGGCAGTAAGCGTTCGTTTCCTCACGGGTCAGTTCAAGCAACGGCCTGATGATAACGAGACTGTGGTCGGCAGACTGCCAGCGGCTAACGGGCAGCAGCCCCCTCAATCCCCTTGTGCCGCTGCCCCGCAACAGGTGCATGAGGATGGTCTCGACATGGTCGTCGGAAGTATGTCCCACCGCCACCCGCGCCGCCCCGACCGCTGCGGCGACCTGAGCCAGAAAGGAGTAGCGGACTTCCCGTGCCGCTTCTTCCGGTGAAAGGCGGTGTCGCGACTGGTAAGCCCTGACATCGCGCGATTCTACGGTAGCCGGAATGCGCAGTCGGTGGGCCAGGTCGGCAACGCAGGTGGCATCGGCATCGGACTCGGCGCCGCGCAGCTGATGATTGAGATGGGCGACGTGCAGCTCGACATCCAGCCCTTTTTTCAGTTTCGAGAGGATATGCAGCATACAGACGGAGTCCGGGCCGCCGGACACGGCTACAATAAGCTTCTCCCCGCCGGTTACCAGACGGTGTTTCTTGATAAAGCGGAGGACTTTCTGCTCTAGAGTTAATTTTGTTTTAATCTTGATCATGTGATTTTTATCAACCTGACCCCTTGATATTTTACTACCCACTGTGTTCTTTTTATATTTCTACCTCACCCCCTTTGCCCCCCTCTCCTTCTTTCCATTATGTCATTGCGAGCGAAGCGAAGCAATCTCTATCACCGTTTTTGGAGATTGCCGCGGTCGCTGCCGCTCCCTCGCAATGACAACGAGGCTTTAAGGGAGAGGGGGGAAAAATAAAGAGGGGCTGCGCCCCTCTTAAACTCCCCGTTCTATATTTGGGAGGCTTCGCCTCTCTTGAACTCTCCGTTTTTGTATCTCTCCTTACGAGGTGCCAAAGGAGAAGGGGACAGGTTTCATAATAACCCCATTATTTCGCCTGGAGAATTAGCTTGGTGCGATGTATTGATACCGGGTATTTTTCAAAGTCGAGGGCGGCGGCAACCTGCTCCGGCCTCCCCGAGCCGTTGCTGTCGCAGCGCAGCCTCATCCCGATGTTGCAGCGTCCGGTACTCCAGTCGATGAGCCATATATCGTCAATCAAAGTCCTCAGGTCGTAGTGACGCGGCCCCGTGTCCCGCTGGTGCTGCCAGGGGAGGCTTTCCTTCGCCAGCAGGGCAGCAATAACCGATTCAATGTCCTCCTGCCCTTTTTCGGTTTCCAACTCGACCGTGTACTCGGCATGGCGGACCTGTGACTGCAGTGACGGCATGGTCAGAGGCGTGTTATAGACCTGGCTGATTTCAATACCGCGCGGCAACTGACGGCCGACGGCGGTGGTGAAGGCGTGGGGGGAGGACCATTTTGCCAGGACAATATCCATCAACTCGGCTTCGCTGGTTATACCCAGGGCCAGCGGTGCCGCCAGTGACATGCGGGGGCGGGGGTTAAACCCCTCCGAGTAAGCCGGGGCTACGCCGGCACGGTTGAGCGCCCTTTGCCACAGGCGCATTAAGTCGAGATGGGAGATGAACTTTATCTCTTCTCCCCGGCTGAATCTGATGCGCAGACGCTGCATATACTCCCTCGGGTAATAATATTGTCAATGCGGAGGATTCTCAGGCATTCAGGTCTTTGCTCGTCTCTTACTCGGCTTCATCCTCTTCCTTGCTGTCCTTTTTCTGCGCCGCGGCAGCCTGGCGCTCCTTGGTCAGCAGTATTTGCTCAATCTTGAGCCCTTTCATTTCGGTTATGACCATCTTAAGACCTTTGTACCGCAGCTGTTCGTGTCGTCTGGGTATATGGCCCAGCAGGCTGAGGATGAAGCCGGCCACCGTCTCGTAGTCTTCCCCTTCTGGCAGGTCCAGTGCCATCTCTTCGTTAACTTCGTCGATGCGCATGCTGCCGTCAATCTGGAAGGTGTATTCATTGATTATCTCGTAGTCCTTTTCCACGCCGGCCAGCTCATCGCCGACCTCCCCGACAATTTCCTCGACCAGACGGGTAAGGGTGACAATCCCCGCCGTACCGCCGTATTCGTCGACGACCACTGTCATCCGGTAGTTTTCCTCGCGCATTTCGGTAAAGAGCTCGTCGATATGCTTGGACTCGGGGGCAAAGTAAGGCGGCCGAACCAGGTCGTCAATAGTACTTTCCTCGGTGGCAGTGCCCCTGGCCAGGGCCATGAGAACGTCCTTCACCGAGAGGACGCCTACCACGTTATCCATGTTCTCCTTATAGACCGGGAAGCGGGACATGGGATTCTCGGCATAGAGCGCCAGAAGGTCGGACAGCCTGGAGTCCTCCGTAATGGCGATAACTTCCGGGCGGGGCACCATGACCTCATGGACGGGACGGTCACCGAACTCGAAGACCTTGTGCAGCAGGTTGGCTTCATGTGCTTCCACCGTGCCTTCTTTATGCCCTACCGATATCATGGTTCGGATTTCCTCGGGGCTGGCCAGTGTTCTGGAAACCGGCGTTTGCCCGAATATGCTGGCGAATCCCGAGGCTATCCAGCTTAACGCCGCCACGAAAGGCGTGAAGAGCCAGGACACCAGCCCGAGCGGCCGGACGAACAGCAGCGCTAATCTCTCCGAATGCCGGGCGGCGAACGACTTGGGGGTAGTCTCGGCAACGATGAGGATAACCACGGTGATAATCAAGGTGGCGTACAGGATGCCCTGCTCTCCCCACATGGAGACCGCCAGCACGGTCACGAGGGCGGCGGCTGCTGTGTTGACCAGATTATTGCCCAGCAGTATGACAGAGAGGAGCTTTTCCGGCTTCTCAACCATTCCGGCCACCAGCCCAGCGCCCTTTACCCCGGTGCTGACCAGGTGCCCCAGTCTTACCTTTTGCAGGGCAAGGAAAGCCGTCTCCGAGCTGGAAAAGAAGGCGGATAGACCGATGAATATGATAATTAATATCAGGTATGTTATTTCCTGGCCGCTCATAGCATCATTCTTTCTCTATTTCAGGCTCTGACTTTTTTTGTTTTTCACGTGTCAGCAGGATTTTCTCTATCTTCTGACCTTTCATCTCGGTTATCACTATCTTCAGGTCCTTATAACGCAGTTGCTCGTTGCGCCGGGGTATATGCCCCAGCAGGGTGAGGATAAAACCGGCGACGGTCTCGTAGTCCTCTCCTTCGGGCAGGTCGAGTTCCATCTCTTCATTGGCCTCGTCGATGCGCATGCTGCCGTCAATCTGGAAGGTGTGTTCGTTGATTATCTCATAGTCCTTTTCCACCCCGGCCAGCTCGTCGCCGACCTCCCCGACAATCTCTTCGACGAGGCGACTCAGGCTGACAATCCCCGCCGTGCCGCCGAATTCGTCGACAATTACCGCCATCCGGTAACCGTTGTCGCGCATTTCGAAGAAAAGCTCGTTGATGCGTTTGGTCTCCGGGGTGAAGTAGGGCGGGCGGACCAGGTCGTCGATAGTGCTCTCATTGTTGATGGTGCCCCTGGCGCGCGCCATGAGCACGTCTTTCACCGAGAGGACACCGGTGACATTATCCATATTGTCATTGAAGACCAGAAAACGGGAAATGGGCGACTCGGTGTAGAGCTTGAGAAAGTCGGCGATGGTGGAACCCTGCTGCAGGGCGACCACTTCCAGACGCGGCACCATGACCTCGTAGACGGGGCGGTCGCCGAAGTCGAAGACCTTGTGCAGCAGCTTGGCTTCGGCCTCTTCCACGGTGCCTTCTTCGCGACCTACGGATATCATGGTGCGGATTTCCTCGTCGCTGATGATGGACTGGGGCACCGGCGTGCCGCCGGCAATCCTGGTGAACCCCGAGCCTATCCAGCTGAGTACGAAGACAAAGGGAGTGAACAGCCAGGATATCACCTGTAGCGGACGATAAAGGAACAGCGATATTTTTTCCGAATGCTGGGCGGCCACGGTCTTGGGGGTGACCTCGCAGAATATCAGGAGGACGACCGTCAGGACGGCGGTGGCGATGATAATACCCCGGTCTCCCCACCAGTAAACGGCGATGGCGGTGGCCAGGGCAGCGGCGGCGGCATTGACCAGCGTATTTCCGAAGATGACGACGGAGAGGAACCGCTCCGGCCGCTCAATCATCCTGGCGACCTTATTGGCGCCCTTGACATTGGTGCTGACGAGATGTTCCAGGCGGAACCGTTGCAGGGAAATAAAGGCTGTTTCCGAGCCGGAAAAGAAAGCGGAAAACACCAGGCAGACTACCAGGAGGACGATATATAGTTCAATGTTTGGCATATGGTATTAGCTAATTATGTAGAGCCACTCCAACGGAATAATGATAACACTGGAATATAGGGGTGTCAAAGGGGGGTATTCTATGTCTACCTCACCCCCTTAATCCCCCTTTATTTCTTTCCGTTTTGTCATTGCGAGCCCTCACGCTTCGCTCAGGATGGACTCCGCGAAGCAATCTCTGTCAGCGTTTTTGGAGATTGCCGCGGTCGCTAACGCTCCCTCACAATGACAGTGAGGCTTTAAGTGGAATAAAGAAAGAGGGGCTGGCGCCCCTCTTAGACGCCCCGCTTTAAAGGCGATGTGAAAACCTACGGGATAAGCCGCTGATGGTGCGAGGGTGGCCTGGGTGGGAATAGATAACATGGAACGAAAAGGCAACTATCTCCTATAAGCAAGTATAATGAAAACGGTTACTTATGATAATTTGGGGATATTATAGAACCATGTAGAAGAATATAAAAATTATCCCTTATGGTAAATGGTGCTAACTACCTGTTTGTGACGTCACAATGATGTCACAATTTTTACTAGGACTTGACATTCACCTACTTATTGTATACATTATGAATAATCTCGTAACATTTTACTATGGAAAAATGTATATGGTAGAATGTTATAGGATGATAGGATGTGGAAGGGAAGGAGGTGGGCTATGCCACGCTATCGGGCAAGTCTAGAATTTCGTGTAAGTGTAGTAGTTGAACCTGATGATGCAGATTTTCATGCTTATTGCCCCGCTTTAAAAGGTTTGCATGTTTCGGGTAATACCGAAGAAGAAGCTATTCAGAATGCGGGCGATGCTGCCTCCGCTTATTTGGAATCTTTAATCAAGCACAAAGATCCCATACCAGTAGGTATTGTTATGGAAGAGACAGTTGAGGAAATTCCTTCGTCTGGGCATGCAAACCGCCGTATAGAAGACCTGACAGTAGCCTGTGCTATTTAATCAGCTTTAGTCTCCTTAAGTCATCTTCATTCCAACCGATGTCTTCTATCAGAGCCTTCAATAATTGCGGGCCGTAAGTTTTATGGGGATGATAGTGGATTGTCACCCGTTTGCCGGTGGGATAGCGATAAACCTGTACCGCCCCTCTGGTGGTATCCAACGTAGCGCCGTCCCTCTCCAAAGCAGACATTAAATCCTTGGATGTTTTGTTCTTGAGCTGGTCCCATATCTGCTCGGAGAAAGCCATTCAACAACCACCCTAGCACTTTGTGTATCCACACGCCAGGCAGTGGTAGCAGCCTTCCTGGTAGACCAGCATGTTGCTGCAATCGGGGCACTGGCCGGCCAAGTTCTTGGCGAGGCCATAGTCCTCCAGCTTGGGTTTGGCATCACTGCCGACGTGCTTTTCCAGGACGCTGGCGATGGCATCGGCGCAGGAGAGGATGGCCTTGCCGTTCTCCCAGGCGACGCTGGGGCAGCGGATGCCGCGGAGCTGTTTCACTACCGAGGCGACATCGACGCCGGAACGCAGCGCCAGGGTGATGAGCCGGCAGATAGCTTCGAGCTGGGCCGCCGCGCAGGCCCCCGACTTGCCCAGAGTGGCGAAGACTTCAAAAATACCGAGTTCGTCATAGGCTACGGTGATATAGAGAGAGCCACAGCCGGTGCTGACCCGGGCGACCGTCGCCGTGGTTTCGGCGGGCCTTTTCCGTGGCGTCAGCTTGGTAGACTCTTCGGCTGCCTTTTCCTTCTTTTTACCGGTGGTCAGGACCTGGGCGTCCCGGCTCCTGTCACGGTAGATGGTGATGCCTTTCAATCCTTCGTCATAGGCCAGCGTGTACGCATGGGCGACATCCTCGCGGGTGGCTTCATGGGGGAAGTTGATGGTCTTGGAAACGGCATTATTAGTCTGCTTCTGGAAGGCGGCCTGCATTTTAACATGCCATTCGGGCGTAATCTCGTGAGCGGTGACGAAGACCCTCTTTATCTCTTCCGGCACGTCTTTAATGTCGCCGAGGTGAGCGCCCTCGGCCAGCTTCTTCATAAGCTCCTCGGAGTAGAAGCCGCCGTTCCTGGCCGCCTCTTCGAAGTACGGGTTGACCTCGACGAACGGCGTGCCGTCGAGGACGGTCTTGGTATAACTCAAAGCAAAGAGCGGCTCGATACCGCTGGAGCAACCGGCAATCATGCTCAGCGTGCCGGTGGGGGCGATGGTGGTGCGGGTGGCGTTGCGTACCTTCTGGCCATCCGGTGTATCAAAGACACTCCCCTCGAAGGCGGGGAAGACCCCGCGTTCTTTGCCGAGTTCCACCGATGCTTTACTCGCTTCTACCTGTATAAAGGCCATAACTTCATTGGCCTTTGCTAAAGCCTCTTCGGAGTTGTAAGCGATGCCGAGCATCACCAGCATATCGGCAAAGCCCATGATGCCGAGGCCGATTTTCCTGGTCTTCCTGGTCATCTCCTCGATTTGTGGCAGCGGGAACTCATTGACATCGATGACGTTGTCGAGGAAACGGACGCCCGTCCCTACTACCTTTGCCAGTTTGGGGTAATCAATTTCATACCTGCCGTCTTTCTCAAGAACCATCCTGGCCAGATTTATCGAGGCCAGGTTGCAGGACTCGTAGGGGAGGAGGGGCTGCTCGCCGCAGGGGTTGGTGCTCTCAATCTTGCCGAGGTGGGCGGTGGGGTTGTCCTCGTTGATGCGGTCGATAAAGACGATGCCGGGGTCGCCGGTCCGCC
>DAOUEB010000097.1:0-5357 GCA_034430675.1 Dehalococcoidales bacterium | reverse complement strand
AGGCAGATAGTAGTTAAGTCCTCGCTTACACCCCAGGCGGCGCCGTCCAGGAAGTAAATCTGGCCGCCCTCGCTCCATGTATCATCGAGTATCTTTGACGCTTTAACCGGCGGCGGGTCAAGGCTCTCCGTCTTGACCAGTTCCCGGGTGCCGTCCGCATAAATAGACAGTGTTTCACCCTGCTTTACCACGCCGTCAAGTTCCGGGTCGTAAATGTGTGCCATTTCGTAATCCCGCGGCGCCCTGGCTGGCGGTTGATAATCTTCCAGCGACAATTGCTTTATGGTCATTTTTTCTACCTCTGCACCATGTGTCCGTATTTTCCCTTTACAAAGCGGTCGGGGTCGGTTGCCCTTGCCTGTTGTCCCAGAGGCTTACGTCCCCCCATATTATTTTCTTTATTAATATTATCAGTATATATATCATCCTTTCTATTTTCTTTAGTATTTCGTATAGGCAAGCTAACTTTGTGCGTAAGCACTTCACTAGTGAAGTTACCGCTTACTTCACTAGTTCTAGTGTTGTTTACTTCACTAGTGCTGTTTACTTCATTAGTGCTGTTTACTTCACTAGTTACCCATGTGTCATAGTGTTTATTGAAAAGATAACAATTTGGAGACATGGTTTTTGTGCTGCCGTGGTCAACAACAAGTAAGTGGTTTTTCTCTGCTATCTGGACGGCAGTAATAACAGCGCGCTTTGATAAACTGGTGGCTTTGCAGATTTGAGAATAACCTAGACTTACATCAAGTTGGCCATATCCCCATGAGCGGTCGATAACATACATCACAACCTGATAAACGGATCCAGGCAATTTTGCCTTCACTAGTGACGCCCATACGTCGTTATTTATGCGGCGGTGGCCGTTGTCACGTTGAGGGTTCACCTGTGAGAGTTCGCGGTAAGGATTTTGCACCGACGGCCCCCTTACGCTACGCTTCCAGCGTTTTCAAGATACTTATCGAGGGCGGCAATCGGCACCACGATTTTGTGCTTACCGAGCCGCAGTGCCGGTATTACCCCCTGATTCACCAGCTCGTAAGCCTTTGGCCGGGATACTCCGAGGATTTTACCGGCCTCCTCGACGCTTATTGTTTTTCGGACAACTTCCATTATCCCCTCCGTTATAAAATAACTAGTTTTTACTATTGACATTTATAATTGTACGGTATATAATTGTAGCGTGCAAGGAACACATAGCTATGATTTAAGGGATTGAAAGGGTACAGATAATGGCAGCGAGAAAATCAAGCCCAAATATCAAACCAACAATAAGAAAACTGGTGGCTGAAAGCGCCCTGCGGTATAAAGAAAAACCAAGGGCAGCTCTTGCTGTTGAGCTGAAAGACACTATTGAAAAAATGGGAGAAGCATCACCCAAAGAAGATACATTAATGCGGATGATATCGGCAGCTCGTAATAACACGTCGAAACTTGATGAACCCTGGCACTTAGGCACTCTCGAAAGCAACTCCCTGCAGTCTGGAGCAATACCATATATCTTTGCGATTCAGAGATGGAAAGAGCGCACAGGTCGGCATGATCCGCTTAGTACCAGAGAAGCTATCTGGGTAGCTCGCTTCTTTGGGCTCTACCCCTACCCTATGGATGATGAACAGACCCTTGATTTATACAGAGTATCGCATTACTACGCTGTACAGGAAATTGTCTCTAATCTCTCAGGAATGCCAAACTTTGATACAACGAAGATTGACGCGGCATTGCGACACGGAGAAATAATGAAGCTAATTGAAGTCGATATACTATCAATTATGGAACAAGGTGATAGTAGTCCTATGATGCGTGCTAGGTCAGAAATGGATAAGGCATTACCTGAAAACGAAAGAGATGAAATTATACAATCCCGCTACCAAAAAGCAGAGGAAGAATTACTGAAGGAATTATCTAAGCCCGAGTCAATTGAAATGATGTTCAAGGCAGAGGAATACAAGACAGACCATCCTGAAGCTACAAAGGATGATATATTTAACTATCTCAGGAAACTACGAGAGGACGGTGATAACAATGAGGGGTCATATAAGGCAACGGAATAAAGGGGGGAATACTTGGTCACTCGTTATCAGCCTGGGGGCGGACCCTGCGACCGGGAAGCTAAAGCAGCATTGGGAGACTGTCAAAGGTTCGAAGCGGGATGCCGAAAAGAGGCTATCCGAGTTATTGCACCAGCTCGACACCGGTGCGTACATGGCGCCTGGTAAAACTACCGTGGCCGATTATCTTGATAGGTGGCTGGCGGATTATGCCCGGGCTAATCTTACACCGCGCAGTTACGACCGCTACGAAAGCATAACACACGTTCACTTACTCCCGGCCCTGGGTAGCATACCATTAACGCAACTCCGGGCTAATCACTTACAGGCACATTACGCCGCCATGCTGAAAGCCGGTCTATCACCTTTAACAGTTCGATATCACCATACCGTGCTACATAAGGCGCTGGCAACGGCGATAAAATGGGGGTTGATATCCCGTAACGTGGCCGATGGTGTTGACGTGCCGCGCTCCCGGCGCCCTGATATGCAGACATGGAATGAGGCGGAATTAAACGTATTCCTGGAAGCTGCAAAGGACACCCAATATTACGCCCTATTCTACACGGCATTATTCACCGGGATGCGGCGCTCTGAATTACTGGCGCTACGCTGGCAGGATTTTGATTTTATTTACGGTCAGATATACGTAAATCGCAGTATGCACCGCCTGAAAGACGGCACCTATGTATTTACAGCTCCCAAGTCTGCGAAAGGGCGCAGGACTATCGCGCTCCCGCCCTCTGCGTTCCTGGTATTGCAGGATTATCGGAAACAAAAGGATGCAGACGCCCTTATGCTGGAAGTCGAAATAAAAGATGGCGACTTGATATTTTGCCATATAGACGGCACACCATGGCGCCCTAATACCATCACACGCGCATGGCCGATGCTGGCGGCCCGGGCCGGCGTCAAGGTTATCCGGCTGCACGATGCACGGCACACCCACGCCAGCCTTATGTTAAAGCAAGGCATACACCCTAAAGTAGTTCAGGAGCGGCTAGGCCATAGCACGATATCAATTACGCTTGATACCTACTCCCATGTCGCGCCCGGGCTGCAAGAGGCTGCCGCAAAGCGGTTTGACGATGTGGTAAAGGTAAGGCATAATGAGGGTGTTGATAAAAAAGTTCATTAGCAATCCATTAGCAAAACGTGAATTGTCATTTGACAAATCAGATTATTTGAGACTAGGAGAGGTGTCCGAGTGGTTGATGGTGCCGCTCTCGAAAAGCGGTCTACGTGCAAGCGTAGCGTGGGTTCGAATCCCACCCTCTCCGCCAGCCTACGCCAAGGCTACGGCTGGCAAGCCAGATGGAATATGTGGTACGTTTATATCCTGAGGAGTTCGAGAGATAACAACCTCTATGTAGGTTCGACGAATGGTACTAACCGCCGATTGAATGAACATAACTCTGGGAAGGTTGATTCTACGAAAAATAGGACGCCCTTCAGCTTAGAAGCATATTTTGCCGTTAAAGATAAGTCCAGAGTTATTGAGCTTGAACAATATTTTAAGACTGGCTCGGGGAGGGCTTTATTACAAAAACGAATCCTTTAGCCATCGAAGCTCTATTAGAGCGTAGTTGGCCCCTCTCCGCCATTAAGCTATTAACCCGCAGTGGAAATCTGTTAAAATAAAAAGCGCGGAGAGGTGCTGGAGTGGCCTATCAGGCACGCCTGGAGAGCGTGTGTAGCCGTAAGGCTACCGTGGGTTCGAATCCCACCCTCTCCGCCACCCCTTTTAATATCTATTCCCACCCAAGCCGCCCAGCATCATTTACGGCTTATCCCGCAAGATATGCCTCTCCAAATTGTCATTGGCCTACCCCTGTGCTAGAATAAAAATTGCTTTGAAAGAGGATATTAAATACTGGGTAGGCTTCAATAACATCCCCGGCATCGGGCGGGTCAGGCTGTCCCAGCTTGAAAACCACTTCGGCAGTCTGGAGCAGGCCTGGAAAGCATCTCCCGGCGAGTTGAAGCGCGCCGGACTCGACAGCCCGGCCCTGCGTGCCATCAGCCAGTGGCGCGATAAAGTCGAACCTGAGGCTGAAATGGAGAAGCTGGACAAATTTGGTGTTCAGGTGCTTACCTGTAACGATTCCGCTTACCCGGGCCGACTCAAGGAGATATACGATTATCCGCCGGTGCTTTACGTGCGGGGCTCGCTGCTACCGGAGGACGAATGGTGCCTGGCGGTGGTCGGCACCCGGCGGGCGACCGTCTACGGCAAGCAGGTAACCGAGGAGCTCGTGAGCGACCTGGCCCGGAGCAAGATTACCATCGTCAGCGGTCTGGCCAAGGGGATTGATACCATCGCCCACCGCAGCGCTCTGGAAGCCGGCGGCCGAAGCCTGGCCGTATTCGCCTGCGGACTCGATATCGTTTACCCGGCCGAAAATGAAAGGCTGGCCCGCGATATTATGGAACGCGGCGCCCTGCTCAGCGAGTACCCACTGGGCACCAGGCCCCGGGCGGAGAACTTTCCCCGCCGCAACCGGATTCTCAGCGGACTGAGCTTGGGAGTTATGGTCACCGAGGCCGACGAGACCAGCGGGGCCATGATTACCGCCCGCCTGGCTCTGGAGCAGAACCGGGAAGTGCTCGCCATTCCCGGCAGCATCCTGTCGCCGGTAAGCCGGGGGACCAACCACCTTATCCAGGAGGGAGCCAAGCTGGTGCGTGAATACACCGATATCCTGGAAGAACTCAACCTGACCACGGTAGCCCGTCAGATAGAAATGAGGGAGGTTCTCCCCGAGTCCGAAACCGAGTCCGCCCTGCTCAAGCAGCTCAGCACCGAGCCGACCCATATCGACGAGGTCTGCCGTAAGAGCGGACTTCCAACTGCCGAGGTAAGCGGCACCCTGGCGATGATGGAGCTGAAGGGACTCGTCAGGCAGGTAGGTACCATGAATTATGTCCTGGCGCGGGAGCTGCGGCAGGAATATCGAGTGAGAGTTGATTAAAGACTATGAGCAAGAAATTAGTTATCGTGGAGTCGCCGGCCAAAGCCAAAACACTGGGCAAAATTCTTGGCAAGAGCTACAGTCTCAAGGCTTCGCTCGGCCACGTGAGGGACTTACCCAAGGGCCAGATGGGCGTGGATATAGAAAACGGTTTTGTGCCCAAGTACGTGGTGCCCAAAGCTAAAACAAAGCTCGTTAATGAACTCAAGCAGGCGGCGAAAGGTGCCTCCGTCATATACCTGGCTACCGACCCCGACCGCGAGGGGGAAGCCATCGCCTGGCATCTGGCCGAAGTCGCCAAAACCGATAAACAGAATTACTATCGCGTCGTCTT
>DAOUEB010000096.1:0-4192 GCA_034430675.1 Dehalococcoidales bacterium | reverse complement strand
GCGACGACGCCATCGGCGAGGTACGCCGCGAGTTTGCCGATTTAACGGTGCTGGCGGCGGGTAAGGTTATCGAAAAGTCTCTGGACAAGGAAGAGCACCGCGAGCTTATCGACAAGGTGCTGGAAGAAAGTACGACCCAGAAGAAAGAATAGTCGGTAATTCGGGAAGATATTATGCCGAGAAAAGTTTATGGCCGGCGCTACGCTCAGGCGGTGTTTGAGATAGCGCTGGAGAAAAAGGAACTGGAACGGTGGCAGGCCGACCTGCAAAAGATTGTCGGCGCCATCGGTGACGATACGTTTCTGGCGGCTATGGAGAGCCCCAAAATCAAAATCGATAAGAAGACCGAGCTGCTAAAAAAACGTCTGGGCGATATTAATCCCCTGGCTTTGAACCTGGTGCTGATGCTGATAAACAGGGGCGGAGTCGGCATGATTGGAGAAATCGCCGAGGAGTACCAGCGCCTGCTGGACGCTTATCACGGGATACAGACAGCCGAGGTTATTACCGCCGTACCCATCGACGATAAGGATAAGGAGAAGCTGGCCGGGAACATCGGCGCTCTGGTGGGCACGAAGGTAGTGCTGGAATCCGAAGTAGACCCGGAAATTCTCGGCGGGATTGTCGCCAAGGTCGGCGGCAAGCTGCTGGACGGCAGCACCCGCAGTAAACTGGCAGCTCTTAAGAGGGAACTGGTCGGCACGGAGAGGAAGCGGTAATGAGACGTGGCGAACTTAATAATGCGGAAAAGGAGGTTCTGTTTGGTTCTGGTTGTGTCTTATCGTTATCTGTCATTGCGAGGAACGTAGTGACGAAGCAATCCCTTATGATGCCTGTATGAGATTGCTTCGCTTCGCTCGCAATGACATGAGGGAACAATCAGACGAGACAAAACCGCAAAGGAGGTAGCTCAGGTGACAACGAGAGGCGAAGATATAGTTTCCATTATCAAGCAGCAGATTGAGCAGTTCGGCACGGTCGTAACCATGGTGGATGTCGGCACGGTGATAGAGGTCGGTGACGGCATCGCCAGGATTCACGGACTGGCCTCGGCCAAGTACAATGAGCTGCTTCAATTTCCAAATGATATTATCGGCATTGCCCTGAACCTGGAAGAGGACAGCGTGTCTGCCGTCGTCCTGGGGGACTATACGCAGATTAAAGAAGGCGATGAGGTAAAGTGTACCGGGCGCATCGCCGAGGTACCCGTTGGTGACACCATGATTGGACGCGTCGTCGACCCGCTGGGGCGTCCTGTGGACGGCAAGGGTGCCATCAAGACGGACAAGATGAGGCCCGTCGAGCGGGTGGCACCCAACGTGGTGCTGCGCGCCTCGGTGGATACGCCGGTACAGACGGGCATTAAAGCCGTAGACAGCATGTTCCCCATCGGCCGCGGGCAGCGGGAGCTGATTATCGGCGACCGCTCCACCGGCAAGACGGCCATCGCCCTCGACGCCATCGTCAACCAGAAGGGCGGCGACTTAATCTGTATCTACGTGGCCATCGGCCAAAAGGTATCCCGGGTAGCGCGGGTAGTGGCCACGCTGACCCAGTATGGGGCCATGGAGCATACCATCGTCGTTACGGCCAGCGCCTCAGATTCCGTGGCTTTGCAGTACCTGGCCCCTTATGCCGGCTGCGCCATGGGCGAGGAGTTCATGGAGCAGGGCAAGGACGTGCTGATTATCTATGACGACCTTTCCAAGCACGCCTGGGCCTACCGGCAGCTTTCGCTGCTGCTGCGCCGGCCGCCGGGACGGGAGGCTTACCCGGGCGATGTCTTTTACCTGCACAGTCGGCTCCTTGAAAGGGCGGCGAAATACGACAAAGCATACGGCGGCGGCTCACTGACGGCTCTGCCCATCATCGAGACGCAGGCGGGTGATGTCTCCGCCTATATCCCGACCAACGTTATTTCCATTACCGACGGCCAACTCTACCTGGAGTCGGACTTATTTAACGCCGGCATCAAGCCCGCCCTGAACGTAGGTATCTCGGTATCACGCGTCGGTAGTAAGGCCCAGACCCCGGCGATGAAGCAGGTGGCCGGCCGACTCAAGCTGGACATGGGCCAGTACCGCGAGGTAGCGGCATTCGCCCAGTTCGGCACCGCCGAGCTCGATAAAGCTACCCGGGCGCAGCTGGAACGAGGCCAGCGCATCCAGGAGGTCTTGAAGCAGGCCCAGTTCGTGCCGGTGGCCCTGGAAAAGCAGGTCATGATTCTCTACGCCGTGATTAACGGCTACATGGATGATATTCCATTAGATAAGGTAATCGCTTTCGAGGCGGACTTCCACAAGTTCATGGAGACCAGCTACGCCGATTTAGGCAAGACCGTCGCCGGGACGAAAGAGCTCAGCGAGCAGAACGAAGAGACCCTGAAGAAGGCCATTGAGGAGTTCAAACAGGGGTTTAGCGCGGGAGTTTAAGAGGGTTGTAAGATAATAATATGATGAGGTCAGAGATTGCCGGATATTCGTAAAGTAAAACGCCGGATAAAGGGCGTCCAGAACATAGCCAAGATCACGAGGGCTATGGAGATGATTGCCGCCTCCAAGATGCGGAAGGCGCAGGAGCGTGGCCTGGCGGGGCGGCCTTACTCCGAGAAGATAGAGCAGGTCATCGCCGACCTGGCGGCCCTGCCGGATATCGGACTGCAGCACCCGCTTTTACAGCGGCGGCCGGTGGAGAAAATAGCCGTGGTGCACATCACCCCCGACCGCGGTCTGTGCGGCGGGCTTAGTGCCAATCTGAGCCGCCGTCTGGGCAGTTATATCCTGGAGCAGGAAAACCCGGTCAGGGTTGTCGCTGTAGGGCGCAAGGGGCGCGACTTCGCGGTGCGCTCCGGCAGCGATATGACCGCCGAGTTCATCCAGATGGGCGACCAGCCCGCTTTCCTGGACACAATTCCGATATCCCATATCGTTATTGATGATTACTCCAACGGTGTGATAGATATGGTTTACATATCCTACGCCCACTTTATTTCCACCATGGTTCAGAAGCCGGTCATGAAGCAGCTGCTGCCCGTGGAGCCGGCGGTGATACCCCGGGGGGAGAATGTCGACTATATCTATGAGCCCGGGGCCGAGGTGGTGCTGGGGGGGCTGCTGCCCCGCTTCGTGGAGATGGAAATTTACCACGCTATTCTGGAGTCGATTGCCAGCGAGCAGTCGGCCAGGATGGTGGCGATGAGAAACGCTACCGATAGCGCCAACGAGCTTATCGGCGACCTGACTCTGCTGTATAATAAAGCACGCCAGGAGGCCATTACCAAGGAGCTTCTGGATATTACCGGAGGCGTGGCGGCCCTGGAATAAATTTGAATGGAAGATGTCTATACTAATGAAATATTTACACCGTCATTGCGAGCATAGCGAAGCAATCACTATCACCGGTTTTGGAGATTGCTTCGTCGCTGTGCTCCTCGCAATGACAGGTCGTTAATCGACAATCTGAAAATAGAAAAACTGAAAATTTGTGAGGTCATTATGGCTAAGGGAAAAGTCGCTCAGGTGATAGGGACGGTGGTGGATATCGAATTTCCGCCCGATGAGCTGCCCGCGCTTTTTAACGCTATCGAAATTGATTCCGGCGGCGGCAAGATTGTGCTCGAGGTGCAGGACCACCTGGGGAATAACTGGGTGCGCTGCCTGGCGCTTTCGCCGACCGACGGACTGGAGCGCGGCGCCGAAGCTATCGATACGGGGTCGGCCCTGAGGGTACCGGTGGGGAGAGCTACCCTGGGGCGACTCTTCGACGTGATGGGGACTCCCCTGGATAATCTCGGCGATGTCAAGGCCGACGACCACTGGCCGATACACCGGCTGGCGCCTTCCTTTGAAGAACAGGAGACCAGCACCCAGGTGCTGGAGACGGGACTGAAGGTGGTCGACCTGATAACGCCGTTTACCAAGGGCGGTAAAATCGGCGCTTACGGCGGGGCGGGAGTCGGGAAGACGGTTATCATCATGGAGCTTATCCGCAACATCGCCTCGGTGCACGGCGGCTTTTCTGTCTTTACCGGCATCGGGGAACGCTCGCGCGAGGGCAACGACCTGTGGAACGAAATGAAGGAATCGGGCGTGATTGACAAGACGGTGATGGTCTTCGGGCAGATGAACGAGCCGCCCGGCGTGCGCTTGAGAGTAGGGTTGACCGGACTGACCATGGCGGAGTTCTTCCGCGA
>DAOUEB010000095.1:0-11750 GCA_034430675.1 Dehalococcoidales bacterium | reverse complement strand
ATCCTCTTGACCTCGTTGGCCAGCAGGTCGGAGGCTTCTTCCCAGGAAATTCTCTGGTACTTGCTCTTGCCGCGGTTCTGCGGGTTCCTCTCGCCGTTGGGGTCCCAGTCGACCCTCTTCAGGGGGTATTTAATGCGGTTGGGTGAAAAAGTCCTCTTCTTATAGGCCAGAGAGAACGGAGAAGGGACCGACTTGAAAAGCGGTTTATAGTCCTTGCCATTCCTTGTAATTTTCCAGGGTCGGAACGACTCGCGGTCGTACTTCCAGTCGTAGTGAAACGGTCGTATCCTGACCACTTTACCGTCTTTAACGTCAACGGCACATTCGCCCCCGCCCCCGAGCAGACCGCCGAGAGCCAGGGCTTTAATTACCGTTTTATCTGGCTTGACATCAACTTTATTGCCTTTTCCGTCAGACATTTCAGTCACTCTCCTTCTATGAATTCGTTTGCAATTATAATACGCAGTTGCAGTTTTTTATAGGCGCGATGACCGAATCGGATTGGATGTGAATTATAAAAACGCGATATTTTGCGCAATACTCCTAAAAGCTACAATAGCGGGCTTCTTCTTGTCAAGTCAGAATGGCTGGTTCCAGCTCCGTGGGAATTACGCAAACCTATAACGGATATCGCCAATATATCAATAACAAGGTTTTGTTTCCTGAATATATTACTTATTGTGAGCAGATTGGTTTAGCTGATAGCGCATAAAGTTAGCGTGAAAATAGTTGAAACTTGCCAATTCTGACGGTATTGACGAACGTTATGTTCATTACGTTGTTTATGAAATTGTTCTACCTGAGGAGTAATTGTTTATGGTTTGTTCACGTCGTGACTGATAACGTATTAATACACCGATATTTAAACTGATTTTATAAAGCAGGAGGTTTTTACTGGGGTAAATATGGAACAAAGTATATTGATAACTACCTCATATACACTAATAGAGGTTCTAAATTTTACGCGATGGGTACATTCAATTTAATAAAGTTTTTCTAAAGTTGGGAATCCGATTCATTTCTGCAGTGTTCTGTGATGATTTTGAGAATATTCAGGGCTGAATTGTGATTTAGTATTGATGTGGTCTACTTAGACTTGGACTGGTGAAACAAAGGGGGGCTAAAAATGACCGGACAGCAGCTTGATGTGAATATCTTCCTTAAGAAAGGTAGCCCTGCGCAGAATATCAAATACCCCGTGGTGAAGGCGGAAAACGACAGGGTGTGGCTTAAATACTGCGGGTTCCTCGACCTCGACCTGCCGCAATTCATGTCCATTCAGGAGTCGCTCTTGCTGCAGCAGCTGGAGAAGGTTGCCCGCTGTCCTCTGGGGAAAAGGTTGATAGGCAACAGGACTCCTGCAAGCGTTGAGGAGTATCGCCAAATGGTGCCTTTGACCACCTATGAGGACTACCTTCCCGAGCTGGACCCCGGCGACATGCCGTCTCTGCCCGAAGAGCCCCATGTCTGGGCAAGCACGTCCGGGGCGGCGGGCGGTTGCCGCCGGGTTCCCTACACGCTTGAAGCGTACCATCGGTCACTCGATAATTTGATGTCGGCGTTCATTCTTGCCTGCTCCCGACAAAGAGGTCGGAGTTCCCTCGTGGAGGGTGACCGCGTCCTGTATAACGTGGCTCCCGCACCTTATCTCTCCGGTATTCTGGCTTCCGGGGCGAGCAAGTTGTTCAATCTCCGACCGGTAATGTCGCCGGATATACATGACGGCATGGATTTCCGGGAGAAGATAACCAGGGGTTTCGAGATGTCTTTAAGGACCGGCGTGGATATCATGGTAGCCATGACCGGCGTCCTGGTGAAGACAGGCAATGAGTTTAACCAGATGTCCCGGAAGAGCAAGGTGTCCAAGCATCTTATGCATCCCGGCGAACTCTGGAGGGTCTTGCGGGCGTTCCTGCGGAGCAGACTTGAGAACAGGAGCGTATTACCCAAAGACCTGTGGCCGGTGAAAGCCCTCATCGGCTGGGGAATCGATACCAGCGTCTACCGCGACCTGGTATACAAATACTGGGGTGCCTACCCTTACGAGTTTCACGCCTGCACGGAGGCTGGCATCATCGCCGTACAGAACTGGACCCGGCGCGGCATGACGTTCATTCCGCACTCCAACTTCTTCGAGTTTATCCCGGAAGCCGAGTGGTTGAAAAGCCGGTACGACGTTTTTTACGAGCCGCGTACCGTTCTTCTTCCCGATGTTAAGCCCGGCGAGCGGTACGAACTGGTCATTACCAGCTTCTACGGGATGCCTTTCGTCCGGTACCGGCTGGGTCACCTCGTCCGCATCACGGCTTTAGAAGATGAAGAAGCGGGGATTCAGCTGCCCCAGATGGTCTTTGAGGCCAGGGCGGACGACCTGATTGATATTGCCGGTTTCACCAGGGTGAGTGAAAAAACGGTTATGCAGGCAGTTGCCAACGCTGGCGTAAATTATGAGGACTGGATAATCCGAAAAGAGACCCGGGAGGGCAAGCCGACTCTTCACCTCTATATTGAACTCAATGGCGGCAACGGGAAGGCGGACCTGGCGTCGGTTCTTCATGGCGAGTTGATGAAAACGGACCCGGGCTATCACGACCTGGCCGCCATGATGGGAATGCGGCCGCTGGAAGTAACGGTGCTCCGTCAGGGTACCTTTAAGGACTACTACCGGGAAAAGCAGGAGAACGGCTCGGAACTGGCGCAGCGAAGGCCACCGAGAATGAACACCCCGGATGGCGTTGTCGAAGAGCTACTCGGTCTGGAGGGTAAACGGATGGTGCACGTTGCTTAAGGACAATATGTTTTATCGGAGAACACCTATGGATTCGGAGAACCGGGTTTGAATACGTATTTGCTGATACCCTTAATCGAAGTGATATTCTGCATGGGACTGCTGGTAGTCCTGATGATTAGCGGCAAACGCCATATTGCCCGAAGGCCTTTTTCGGTGTTCCTGTTTTTCATGACGCTGTGGGGCTTTCTCATCTTCATGATGCGCGCCAGCCCTGACATGACGGGCGCTTTATTGTGGGAAAAGTTCGTGTTCTGGGCGATTCTGAGTGCCTCGCTGTTTTTCTACCGGTTTACCATTTCTCTTACCGGTGCCAGGCCGAATAAGTATTTTATATACCCGATGTATATTTCTTATTTTGTGGTTCTCGGCCTGATTCCGACGGGACTGGTGGTCAACGGTATGCAGATGATGTGGTACGGCAAGGCCCCCATCATCGGGCCTCTTTTCCCCCTCTACGTACTATGCGCCTACGTGCCCATCGTGCGCAGCGCCATGTTGCTGATAAGACACTTCCGGCGTACCCGGATTATCGATGAAAGAGTCCGCGCCCAGTATATCACCGTCGGCGTCGGCGCCATGTTTATCGGCGCAACTACCGACTATCTGCCCGTTCTGGGCGTAAATATGTATCCCCTGGGTATCATCGGCAATATCCTGTTCTGCTTGGTAGCAACCACGGCCATGCTGCGACACAATCTCCTGGAAGTGAAAGTAGTCGTACGAAAATTGGCGACCTATTCGCTGACGAGTGTGCTGATTTTCGGGGTATTCGGCAGCCTTATCTACCTGTTGAGCCATTTTTTCCGGGATTTCATGAGCCCCGTATCCCTGACGATAACCATTGTGGCTGTTTTTATTGCCGCTTCGATATTCCAACCGGTACTTTCCCGTTTACAGCATATGGTCGACAGGTGGTTTTTCCGGGAAAGGTTTACCCACATCCTGACCCTGAGACGGTTTAATCAGGAAATTAAAGGCGACCTCGATCTGGAGCAGCTGTCTTCATCGCTGGTCACAGCGGTGGCCAACGGAATGCAGAGCCAGGGCGTTTACCTGCTCCTGCCTTCGCCGGCAAACGGTAATTACTCCACCTATATGTACTCTGGCCGGAAGAGCCAGGGGCGACTGCATTTTTCAGCTAGCAGTCCGCTCGTAGCTACCCTGAAACAACAGCACAATATCGTCGATATCACTGATCTGGATGTTATTCCATCGCTCATCAGCCTCACGGCCTATGACCGGCAGACCCTGGAGAAGAACGGTATTGAGCTTCTGGTGCCCCTGAAGAACAATGGGCATCTGGCCGGTATGCTGCTCCTCAGCGGCAGAGTACCGGATGAACCCTACTCAAAGGAAGATAGGCGGCTGCTGGAGATGGTTGGGGCTGACGTGGCGGTCAATATCGATAACGCCAATCTCTATGAGAACATGAAGCAGAAGCACAGCGAGCTGCAAAAAGCGATGGACGGCGTTATCCATGCCATATCACTGGTGGTTGAAACCAGAGACCCGTACACCGCCGGCCATCAACGGCGGGTGGCGGAACTGGCGCGGGCTATCGCTAAAGAGATGGGCCTCTCCGAGTGGCAGATAATGGGGATTCATGTCGCCGGGCTTCTCCACGATATCGGCAAGGTAGCCGTACCGTCCGAGATTCTCAACAAGCCCGGTAAAATAACCGAAAACGAATTCAGTATCATTAAGAATCACTGTCAGGTCGGCTACGCTATTCTACAGAGGATAGATTTCCCCTGGCCGGTTACCAGGGCGGTTCTCCAGCACCACGAAAGACTGGACGGGTCGGGTTATCCCGAGGGCCTTTCCGGAGAAGATATTATCCTCGAAGCCAGGATTCTGGGCGTGGCCGATGTCGTTGAGGCCATGTCGTCACACCGGCCTTACCGGCCAGCCCTCGGCCTGGATAGCGCCCTGCAGGAAATATCGCAGGCCAGAGGTATTCTCTACGACACCGAAGTGGTGGATGCCTGCCTGGCTCTACTGAAGAAGAACGAGCCCAAGTTCGAGCGGATAATGGCGGCCGCGGCCGCCAATACCGATTACGCACTGGAAACGGTGCTGAAATAAGAAGTTAATCATCGGGCGGCTCTAATACCGGCTCGCTGTACCAGAAAAAATATAGCAAAGGAGGACGTTAATAAAATGAAAAGGAGAATGCTGTTTATCAGCCTGGCGCTGGTACTGGCTCTGACAGCGCTGATGCCTGGCGCGGCCCTGGCGGCAAAACCGCAGCCGTTTTACGCTGCCGGCGTTATTAGCGGTATTGAAGATACCGTGATTGGCGATAATGCCTTCCCGGCAGGTGAGAGCGGCAGGTGGAGGGTGGTCGACCGTGAAATCACGGGCCAGCTATCCGGAGATGTCAGTGGCAGCTTTGTTATGACCTACAAAGCCAATGTCGAGCTGGCGACCCAGGCCGGCAACCTGCACGGTAGTCTGGTGGTGGACGACGCTAACTTTAAGGTCAATGGTAAGATACAGCCGCTGGAAATGGTTCCGACGCCTCTTGGCATCGACCTGCCGAAGCTGACGATTACCGGTCACTGGAACCTGGACGGCAAAGGCCCGGGAAACGGTGATTTTGAGGCATGGGTTATCTTCATACCCGATGAGTATGGCCATGTCGTGATGATAATAGCCAGCTCATTTGTCATGGAAGGTAAGTAGTAGCTTAAAGCTACCGTAAGTAAAGCACTGTATTCCGGAATCCCGGGGTGGTGGTTCTCCAGCAGCTATGCCGCCGCCCCGGGGGTAACGGGGAGTAACAGTGTGGCGCCGGGCTGGCGCTGCAGGTAAGACCTGGTATAGGTCGCCGGGAAGGAATAAATCACCTGTGCTTTGCGGTGCTCCTTGCAGAAGAGGAATACGCCCACGACCTGCGGCTTCGTCCCGAACGGCCCGATAACCATATTGAACGAGTCCCTGGTCTCATCGTAAATGGCATCCAGTACCGTCTTGACGGCGTAAGGGTTATCCGCCGGCACGTCTCTAACCTCTACCGATGACTTCGAGAGCAGGTCGGCATTGTTCTGCCGGGCGTATTTAAGGTAATCGGGATTGCCGGTGCGCGGGGGATTGGTTATCAGCGCAATCGTCCTGGCCGGATTATACTGCTTCCATATCGCCAGGGCCCGCTCCGGCTCAAAACCGAGGAAGACAACCAGTGCCATTTCCTTGTCCATAGAGGGACTGCCGAAGTAATTAGGTATGGTGGTAATCTGCTCGATGCCGCGGGTCAGTTTGGTGGGCAGGTATCGCTGGGTGGTGTGAAGCAGGCGCGGTATGCCCAGTTCCCTTTCTATTACCAGGAAGTGTAACAGTTCCAGCAGGTATATCTTGGTAAAGCCGCTGATATCGACGGTAACAAAGGGCCCACCATCGGTATTCAGTTTACACTGTTTCAGGATATTCGCCATCTGCTGTATCCCATCCACGGGGTTTTCCCGCTGGCAGGAAATAACGAAGATACCCTCCGTGGTCCTTTTCCGCAGCTCGGTTTGAAGTCGGAACATGTTCTTTTCAACCTGTTTCTTATAAAGCGGCTCCTCGACGTTAAAGATGACGGCATACTTCGTCAGGAAGTCGACACCCATGGTAGCAGAACTGGAAAGGCACCTCTCTTCAAAGCTGGAGGAACAGATGAAAAGGTCGTCGGCGCCGCGTGTATTTAACCTGGGCAGGGATTTAATCTCCGTTGGTTCCGTAACCGCGTTCATTGCTACCTCCATTGAGGTTATCTTTTATTGCAGTACGATATATTTACTGACACTATAATCAGGTTATGGCATGTTGTCAATGTTCTTTTCGTGAGCATCTATGGCCGTGGTTCTTACCCCCGTCCGACAGGTAATTCAACATAATCATGGTATCTTAGCTATTATTTAACATTTTTTATGGTATAATTAAGGTAATGAAGGGATGTTTTCTTAAATAGGGGCGTAGTATGAAATCGAGCTGGAAGCGTAATAGTTTAATATACATCGTCATTTTACTGGCGGCTATCCTCCTTTTTTCCTTCCTGATGCCGGGCTCCAGTGAACCGGAAGAAATCCCACTGAGTCAGGCTATCACCATGTCACAGAACAAGGAGATAAGCGAGATTGTAGTTGACGAGGAAGCGCTGCTCATTACTACTCTCGAAGGGAAAGAGCTGAAAACAGCCATAGGTAATCTTACTGTGGTTGACCTCCAGGACCTCGGACTTAAACTCCCTGACGGTGGCTTTGAAATAAAAGCATCGGGTGGGATTAACTGGGGTGGACTTCTGATAAACTTCTTACCGCTTCTGATTTTTGGGGCGCTGCTGTTCTTCCTGTTCCGGCAGGCGCGTGGGGCCAACAGCCAGGCCATGAGCTTCGGCCGCAGCCGGGCACGGCTTTTCCCGGCCAACCGGGCCACGGTCACCTTTGCCGATGTCGCCGGGGTGGAAGAAGCCAAGCAGGATATGCAGGAAGTGGTGGAATTCTTGAAGGCGCGGGAGAAGTTCCAGACTCTGGGAGCGCGTATCCCCAAAGGCGTGTTGCTCATAGGGCCCCCCGGCACCGGCAAGACGTTAATGGCAAGGGCGGCAGCCGGTGAAGCCGATGTTCCCTTCTTCTCCATCAGCGGCAGTGAGTTCGTCGAAATGTTTGTCGGCGTCGGCGCCTCCAGGGTGCGTGACCTTTTCGACCAGGCCAAGCGTAATACACCATGCCTCATCTTTATTGACGAGATTGATGCCGTCGGCCGCCAGCGCGGCACCGGACTGGGCGGCAGCCACGACGAGCGCGAGCAGACACTCAACCAGATTCTGGTGGAGATGGACGGCTTTGATACCAATACCAGTGTTATCGTTATAGCGGCTACCAACCGACCCGATATCCTCGACCCGGCTTTGCTCCGTCCCGGCCGCTTCGACCGGCGGGTAATGTTGGACCTGCCAGATATCAGCGGGCGGCTGGCGATTCTCAAGGTCCACACCAACGGTAAACCGCTCGCCAAGAGCGTCGATTTGGAGGTTCTGGCAAAAGGAACCGTGGGCTTCAGCGGCGCCGACCTGGCCAACCTGGTCAATGAGGCGGCTATTCTGGCGGCCAGGCGTGATAAGAGGAAAATAGGTATGGAGGAGCTCGATGAGTCCGTGGACAGGGTGATTGCCGGTCCGGAACGGAAGAGTCGCAAGATAAGCCTCAAAGAAAAGGAAGTCATCGCCTATCACGAAGCCGGTCATGCCCTCGTGGCCAGGATGCTGCCCAACGCCGACCCGGTGCATAAAATCTCCATAGTGGCTCGCGGTATGGCTCTGGGCTACACCAAACAACTGCCGGCGGAGGACAGGTATCTGACCACGCGTTCTCAGCTTAAAGACAGGCTGGCCACCTTTCTCGGTGGTCATGCTGCGGAAGAGTTGATCTTTAATGAAAGAACAACGGGTGCCCACAACGATATTTCCCAGGTGACGGCCTATGCCCGACGCATGGTTACGGATTTTGGCATGAGTGATAAACTGGGCACGAGGACCTTCGGCAACAAACAGGAAATGGTCTTCCTCGGCCGTGAAATCTCCGAGCAGAGGGACTACAGCGAGAGGTTCGCCCTGGAAATCGACCGGGAGATTAACAAACTTATTGATGAAGCCTACGGTACGGCCATGAAAGTGCTGACCGATAATAAGTCGAAACTGGTGTCTCTCGCCGAGAAGCTGATTAAGCGCGAGACCCTCGAGGGTGAGGAGCTTGAAAAATTCTTCGAGAAACTCGCCGTACCGGGGACCAAGAGGAAAGTCAGGAAAACGACCATACCGGCACCGGTGAAGCCGGTAGCCGAAGGCGAGAAGGTAGCCAAGCCCAAGAAAGCTCCGGCGGCACCCAGGCTCGTCCCGAAACAGACGCCGGCCCCATCGGATTGATAGCTATCTGGGTAGTCGGGCTCGACCCGACTATGACAGATTAAGAGCCCTTGCAGCAATTATAGTTACTTTTACGAGTGAGTACTTGCGTGATTCAAATTACGGATAAGCCTATATCCCCGGAACTGGTGGTTAACCAAGCCGCGACACCTGGTAGCGGTTGCGTGGTGACCTATGTCGGCCTGATTCGTGATAATTCCCGCGGCAAGCCGGTCCTTTCGGTAGAGTACGAGGATACCGATGGCCAGGCCGGGGATAGATTGAGGGAAATCGCCGGGGAGATAAAGCAGAGGTGGCCGGTAAATAACGTGGCCATTTACCACCGGGTAGGCGAGATGAAAGTAGGCGATATCAACCTCGTGGTGGCGATAGCGGCAGCTCACCGTGAAGAAGGACTGGCGGCCGTTCAATTTGCTATTGACCGTTTTAAAGAGAAACTACCGACCGCCAAAAGAGAGACCTACCAGGACGGCAGTGTGTGGACGGGGGAGTAGAGTCGGCTTAAGGCGCTAAGTTCGAGGTTGTTAAATAATGTCATTCTCGGGCTTGACCCGAGAATCCAGATAACACCTCATCCCCTCCGCTGGATTCCAGCTTGCGCTGGAATGACAGAGTGGGAGTTCTGGATTCCAGCTCCCGTATCAAGTACGGGACAAGCTTCGCTGGAATGACGCCAAACCATTGTTAAACACTCTCTACGTTCCCTGTTTGATAACGTACTCGGCCAGAGCATACAACGACTGACGGCTGACAGTATCCGGAAGTAGATTCAGATTCTGGCAGGCCTTTTTACAGTATTCCGATGCTGTTTTATAGCAGTCGTCAATAATCGTGGAGTTGAGTACCATCTCAATCGCTTTAGCCAGGTTGCTTTTATCTCCGGTCTTGAATAGCCTCTCGACCGGGTTATCGTCCGGGTAGCGTTCCAGGAGCAGCATGGCCGGCAGCGTGAGCGTACCCTGGGTCAGGTCCGAGCCCACCGGCTTGCCCATGGCTTCCTCGGTGCTGGTGAAGTCCATGATGTCGTCAACGATTTGAAAGGCGATGCCCAGGTTGTCGCCGTAACCTTTCATTACCGTCACTGCCTCTTCCGGCGCCTTGCATAAAATGGCGCCCGACTGTGTTGAAAGGGAGAACAGGGAGGCGGTTTTATTGTAGATACGCTGGAAGTAGTTTTCGCGGCTCTGGTTCAACCTGAATGCCCCGCGGAACTGGCCTATCTCGCCGCTGGAAATGGTCGCCAGGGTCTGTGAAAAGAGCTTGACGACACGAAGCGTCTGGGTGTCCGCTACGGACTCTCCGGCCTTGGCGAACAGGTAGTCGCCCATGAGTATGGCTATCTCGTCGCCCCATATACTGTTAATCGTGGCCTGACCCCGGCGCATTAAAGCCTTGTCGATGGCATCATCGTGGATGAGGGTGGCGGTATGCATCAGCTCGACGGAAACCGCCATCGACAGCAGGTAGGTGATGTTATACTCGTAGGACTTGCCGGAAAGCAGGGTGAGCGCCGGCCTGATTCCCTTGCCGGTTTCCTTGACCACGTAGCTCAACTGCTCCGACAGCCAGGCGAAGTCGACACGGCTGACGGACTTCAACGTGTCCCTTACCCTGATTAAATCTTTCTGAACGGGTGCGTAAATCTGTCTAAGTTCCAATGCGTTTTGTCTCCTCATCTATGATACTCTCGTCGAGCTTGGTAAACAGGGGCTGCGGTTCCCGCAGCTTCTGGCCTGGCGGTAACGTTTGCGGTTGCCAGCCACAGTCCTCCACCCTGCCGTCAAAACCGAGATATTCGTGCACTTTCTGGGAGCTGAAGGGGAGGAAGGGGTAGAATAGCGTTTTTATAGTATTGATTGCATTAAGTGCAACATATAAGGAGGTGGCAGCAGCTTGCTTATTCTCCTTGATAACCTTCCAGGGCGCTTTATCATCGAGGTAGCGGTTGGCCTCGCGGGCGGCTGACATAGCCGTCATGATGGCCTGTTTGAAATGACACTCATAAAGTAATCCACCATCGGCATAAATAGTATTTAAGAAAGCATTGATCATATTCCCCAATTGAACATCCTTATCATCCAAAGGAATTACTTTATTAACCGCGCCCATGTCTTCATAAGTAGGTACGCAACCGTCGAAATTTTTATAGACAAAGGTAAGCACCCGGTTCACCAGGTTGCCGTAGGTAGCCACCAGCTCGTCGTTATTGCGGCGTACGAACTCGCGCCAGGAAAAATCGGTATCGCTGGTTTCCGGCATATTGATGGAGAGTATATAACGCAGGGGGTCGGGGTCATAGCGTTCCAGATAGTCGGGCAGCCAGACCGCCCAGTTCCTGCTGGTGGAAATTTTCCTGCCTTCAATCGTCAGGAACTCGTTGGCCGGCACGTCGTGGGGCAGGGCCAGGCCTTCGTAACCGAGCAACATGGCCGGCCAGATGAGGGTGTGGAAGGGGATATTGTCCTTGCCGATGAAGTAATAGCTCTTGCCGTCGCCCTGCCAGAAGTCGCGCCACTCCTCCGGTTTCACTTGAAGCTTTGCCCACTCCTTGGAAGCCGAGAGATAACCGATAACGGCTTCAAACCAGACATAGATGCGCTTATCTTCGAAGCCTTCGACCGGCACCGGCACACCCCATTCGATATCTCTGGTAATCGCTCTATCCCTGAGTCCTTCTTTCAGGTAGCGCGTCGTCAGACCGTACACATTCGGTCTCCATTGACCCTGCTTCTCCACCCACTTTTCCAGCCTGTCCTGGAAGTCGCTCAGCTTCAGAAAAAAGTGCTCCGAGTCTTTTAATACCGGGGTGGTACCGCAGATACGGCAGTGGGGGTCTATCAATTCCGTGGGGTTCAGCGGCTTGCCGCAGACTTCACACTGGTCGCCCCTGGCCCCGGGAGAATTACAGGAAGGGCAGGTGCCCTCGACATAGCGGTCGGGCAGAAAGCGTTTACATCTGGGGCAGTAGAGTTGAGATACGGTGTCTTTATAGAGATGGCCTTTCTTAAGCAACTTCAGGAAAATATCCTGAGCTACCTCGGCATGGTTCTCGGT
>DAOUEB010000094.1:0-12757 GCA_034430675.1 Dehalococcoidales bacterium | reverse complement strand
GCGCAAAGCTTTTTCAGGAGGCGATGCGGCGGTTTATCGAGCAGGCTGGTATAGAGCGGTGTGATAGAGATATGGCCATGTTCGATGGCCCGGATATCGGTGCCGTCTTCTCCGGCCTCGGTCAGTCTCTCGCGCACGAGCCGGTACTGTTTCTTCTGGCCGCGGTCGTCTTCCTCGACGGTGTTGATGTGGCTGGAGCGGGCCAGGCGGGTGATTTCCACCCCGCCGATTTCCCCCGGAGGCAGGTCGGGCACATTGATGTTAAGGAATATCCTGGTCGGGGTAGCGGCAATCTTCTGCGCCAGTATGGCGGTAACCCGGGCGGCGGTTTCCAGGCCGGTCTGACTGTCGGGCGGTGCCGAGACGGCCAGGGCGGGTAAGCCGCGGAAGTAACCCTGGAGGGCGGCGCCGACCGTTCCGGAGATATGCACGTCTTCCCCGAGGTTCAGATTGGGGTTGATACCGGAGACGACCATGTCCACATCATCCTCGATGAGCTTGCCGAGGGCCAGGATAACGCAGTCGGATGGCGAGCCGTCGACGGCATAGGCGGTTACCCCCGCCACCGGCGACCTTACTTTCTCCGCGTGCAGGGGTTCGAACAGCGTTACCGCCGTGCCGATGGCGCTCCTTTCACCGTCCGGGGCTACCACGGTCACGCGGGCGATTTTCTGTAGTTCCTGCACCAGCGCCCACAGGCTTTCAGCGTTTATGCCGTCATCATTGGTTACCAGTATGTTCATAACTGCTATTTTCCGTTTACGTCTGTAGTTTATCACAGCGTTGAAAGCATCGGCAAAACAAAACTATCAATAATACGGAACCCATTTGCCGAATGACTTTATATATGTTATTATCTTATAGTACTTTCACCTCTACGTCCGGTAAGTTCTTAGGTACTTTATTATTTATGTTAGTAGTTGCCTGCGTTAAACAGGTCCCGGATACCACCCAGGTCAAAGTCGACCCGGTTACCGGTACTCTCATCAGAGAAGGTGTACCCTTCATCATGAACCCCTATGATACCCACGCCCTCGAAGAAAGCCTCAGGCTGAAAGATAAGTACGGGTTTCGCGTCGCGGTAATTTCCATGGGGCCTCCCACTGCCGAGGTTACTCTACGAAAAGCTCAGGCTTTAGGAGCCGATGAGGCTATACTGCTCAGCGACCGCGCCTTTGGTGGCGCCGATACCCTGGCTACGAGCATGGTCCTGACCGAGGCTATCCGGAAACTGGCGCAGCAGGAAGAATTGGCCATCATCGTATGCGGACGGCAGACTATCGACGGGGATACGGCCCAGGTAGGCCCCGGCATTGCTTCCCGCTTGGGATGCTCGCAGCTGACTCTGGTCGACCGCATTGAAGAAGTGGATGTAAAGAACAAACAGGTGAAGGTCAGGCGGAAACTGGAGGGCCGGCATGAAATTGTGGCGGCGCCCTTACCTGCCATGATTGCGGTGCTGAGAGAAATTAACGCCCCCCGCTACCCCACGGTACCGATGCGCCTGATGGCCGAAGATGCGGCCATAGCCCTCTGGGACAACAAAGAGATGAAAATAGATGAGCAGCTTATCGGGCTTAAGGGGTCGGTGACACAGGTACGGAAAATTTTCTCGCCGGAGAGGGTCAAGGGCCAGATACTGGGCGGTGAAGCTGACGAGCCTGAAGATATCGCCAGATTATTAATAGACAGGATGCGGGAAAAGGACCTTCTGTCCTTGTAGCTATAGGTAGAGTTATCATTAATGGAAGAACCGAAAAAGATTAAAAGGCCCCGTGGCACGGTGCGGCTTATCCCCGGTAAGTGCATCGCTTGCGGCGCTCGTTGCGAAAGTGAGTGCCCCAAGGGTGCCATCACCATGAACGAGAAGGGTGAGCCCATCATCGACCTGGAGCTCTGTACTAGGTGTCGCCGATGCATCAAGGTTTGCCCGGTCGAGGCCATCGAGATTTACTATACGCCGGAAGAGCAGAAGATTCTTGATAAACTGGCGGCGCAGAAGGGCGCGGCCAAAACCGAAGCTGAAGCGGAGCCTGAGAAAGAAGACCCCCGGCTGGCCAAGCTTAAAGAATACAAGGGCGTCTGGGTTTTCATCGAGCACACCGAGGGCAAGCCGGCGGAAGTCTCCTGGGAACTGCTGGGCGTGGGTGCCGACCTGGCCAAGACGCGGAGTGTTGAGCTGTGCTCGGTATGTCTCGGCGATAACGTAGAGCATCTCTGCCGGGAGGCAATCGCCTACGGGGCTGCTAGGGTATATCTGATTGACGACCCCGTATTTCACTATTACCGTACCGAATCGTACTACCGGGCTTTCTGCTACCTGGTAGAAAAATATAAGCCGGAGATTGTGCTCATCGGGGCTACCGGTCTGGGGAGGGATTTAGCCGGCGCCATAGCTACGAAACTTCAGACCGGGCTCACGGCTGACTGTACCGGACTTGCCATCGACGATAAGGGTTTCCTGTTGCAGACGCGTCCCGCCTTCGGCGGCAACATCATGGCGACCATTTTGACGGAATATACGCGACCGCAGATGTCCACGGTGCGACCCCACGTTATGCCCCTGCCGGAAAAGGATACTTCCCGCACCGGTGAGATTGTCCGCGAGGCCGTGCCCATCAAGGAAGAAGACATCGCCGCCAAGGTGCTGGAGATAATCGAAGACCAGAACCTGGACAGCGTCGACGTGGCGGCGGCTGATATCATCGTCTCGGGCGGACGGGGCATGTGCAACACGGAGAATTACAGCATTCTGCAGGAACTGGCCGACGAACTGGGTGGGGTGGTGGCCTGCTCCCGTGCCGCCGTGGAAGCCGGCTGGATGCCCCTGGAGAGGCAGGTCGGCCAGACGGGCAAGACGGTCCGACCCAAGATTTATATTGCCTGCGGCATAAGCGGCGCCATTCAGCACCTGGTCGGCATGCAGGACTCGGATGTTATCATCGCCATTAACCGTGATAAGCAGGCGCCCATTTTTGAAGTAGCCACCTTCGGGATTGTCGGCGACCTCTTCCAGGTAATACCGGCAATCACGAATTATGTCAGGGAGCTAAAAGTAAAAAAGGCGGGCGCAGCCAGGTAATACCGAAAGGGAATAAAGTATTTTGACGTCGAATGTAATTGTATTTATCGTTGTCTTCGCTGCCGCCATACTGTTCTTCGGCTGGAGCTGTTATCGGCGTTTCGGTCTCGTTTTGCGGGGCCGTCCGGACAATCGATTCAATGCCCTCCATAAGCGTATCTGGAACATGCTGTTTTATGCCTTCGGCCAGAGGCGGGTGGTCAGCAAACCGTTCGGTATTAACCACTTCGTGCTTTTCTGGGCCTTCATGGTCCTGTTAATCGCCAACGCCGAGTTCCTGCTCAACGGTCTCGCTCCGGATGTAATCAGCTTCTCTCGTCTGCCGGATGGCGCCTACTTTACGCTGGCCTGTATTTTCGATATTGTGTCCGTTCTTGCTTTGCTTTCGGTAATTTTAGCCGTTATCCGCCGCCTGACTTTCCCGCCGCCCTACACAGAAGCCAGGAGCCGTGATGCCTTCGCTATCCTGTTGTTGGTGGGTGCCCTGATGATTGCTTTCTTCGGCATGCACGCCAGCGAAATCGCTCAGGGCACAGAAAGGGCGGCGGCCTATATGCCCATATCAAACTTCGGCGCTGCCATTATTCCGTCGGGAGCTTCGGCGGGGAGCCTGGAAACGGCAGCCAGGGTTTTCTGGTGGATTCATGCGGTCGTGCTGCTGTCTTTCCTTAACTACCTGCCTTACAGCAAGCACATGCATGTCCTCGCCGCCATCCCCAACTGCTTTTTCAAGAGCCTGGAAAAGATTAAGACCCAGTCCCGCGAGGAGTTCGCCAGGGACAATACCTTCGGGGTCGGGCAGGTGGAGCAATTTACCTGGAAGGCCCTGTTCGATTCTTATGCCTGTACCGAGTGCGGGCGCTGCTCGGACGTCTGCCCGGCTACGTTAACCGGCAAACCGCTGGAGCCGAGGCTGGTCATTCATGATATTAAGGTCAATCTACTGAAAAGCGACGCTGGGAGCAGCGGGGCTGCCTTGCCGTTAATCGGCGGCGACGGGGAGGGCAGCGTCTCCGAGGCGGTCCTCTGGGAGTGCACCACCTGCGGCGCGTGTATGGAAGTCTGCCCGGTATTTATCGAGCACGTGCCCAAAATCGTTGATATGCGCCGGCACCTGGTGGAGATGAAGGCCAGGTTCCCGGAAGAGTTGCTGACACTGTTCGAGAATATGGAGCAGCGCAGCAACCCCTGGGGCATTGCCCCCGCGGAACGCACCAAGTGGGCGGCGGATATTAATGTCCAGCCTTTCGAGGCCGGAAAGACCGAATACCTGTTCTATATCGGCTGCGCCGGAGCTTTCGACGCGCGGAACCGGCGGACGACTTTATCCGTAGCCAGTATTCTCGATAAAAGCGGTATATCGTGGGGTACCCTGGGGAGGGACGAATTATGTTGCGGAGAAAGCGTGCGCCGACTCGGCAACGAGTATGTCTTCGACCGCATGGCCAGAGAAAACATCAAGATGTTCGAGGAAAAGGGTGTCAAGAAGATTATCACGCAGTGTCCGCATTGCTACACCACCCTGAAGAACGATTACAGGCAGTACGGTGCCGACCTGGAAGTTGTCCATCATACGGAGTTCATCAATAGTCTGATTAAAGAAGGTAAACTCAAGCTGAACGCTTCCGGCGACCTGGGCAACGTGGTCTTCCACGATTCCTGTTATCTGGGGAGATATAACCTTATCTACGATGCCCCGCGTCAGGTGGTTGCCGCGGCTACAGGCAAAGCGCCGACCGAGATGGAGCGTAATCGTGATAAATCGTTCTGCTGCGGCGCCGGCGGCGGCCGTATGTGGATGGAAGAGCAAGAAGGTACACTTATTAATGTTGCCCGCGTGGAAGAAGCCCTGGAAAAGAAGGCGGAGACAATTTGTGTCTGTTGCCCTTACTGTATGACCATGTTTGATGACGGGCTGAAAGATAAAGGCGCAGATGACAAAGTGCAGGTGCTGGACCTGGCCGAAATCGTGGCGAAAGCGCTGCCGGATTAAATATTAGCGACAGCATTATTTTATTGCCATAGGTAGCTGGCCGTGCTGGACTTATCTCCAGTCCCGTACTATAATTAGTTAGAGATAGAGCCGAAGTACTAGAACTACTGTACAATATGAAGTAAAGTTCATATCTCCTCGAAAACAAGGGCCGTTTAATAGGAATAAGAACCAGATGGAGCCTGGAACTTATTGAGATTTGTAAGTTTACTTATCACTTTTTCTGCATCGGATTACTTATTTCCTACATCGGTTATTATGCATATCATTGTGTCTGAATATCGAGATAACTAAGAAAGGAGTTGGACTTGATGGTTAAGGAACTTCCAGTTGTTTACCTGCAAACATCCGGTTGCAGTGGCTGTGCCGTCTCGCTGTTAAATTCGGCCAGTCCCACTATTAAGAACGTGCTCATAGACCAGATAGTCCCCGGAGTGCACGTCAACCTCCGGTTTCATCCGGTGATTATGGCTGCCGCCGGGGAACTGGCCATTGAGGTGATGGAGGACACGGCCAAACAGAAGCAGGGCGAGTACGTCCTGGTCGTTGACGGCGCTGTCCCCATGGCTACCGACGCCGTTTACGGGGCGGTCGGCGAGCGGGATGGTAAACCGGTCACCATGCTGGAGAGGGTAACGGAGCTGGCCCAGGATGCTCTGGCCGTTATCGCTCTGGGTACTTGCGCCTCGTTCGGTGGCATTTCGGCTGCGTACCCCAACCCCACCAACGCCCAGCCGGTGCAAAAAGCCCTTGAGGCGAAAGGCATTAAGAAACCCCTGATTAATATTCCCGGCTGTCCGCCGCACCCCGACTGGTTCGTGGGGACGGTGGCCAGTGTTATCCTGAACGGTCTGCCCACGGCCGATGACCTCGACGACCTGCTCCGGCCCAAGGCTTTCTACGGCAAGCTGGTTCATGAGAACTGCCCACGACGTGCCTATTTCGACGAAGGCAAGTTCGCCAAGAAATTCGGCGACGAGGGCTGCCTCTATGAGCTCGGCTGCAAGGGACCCATAACCTATGCCGACTGTCCCCTGAGGCGGTGGAATAGCGGCACGAACTGGGTCATCGGTGCTGGCGCGCCGTGCAACGGCTGTACCCAGCCCGAATTCCCCGACCAGACAGCACCATTCTATGAGAAACTCGTTGACGTCGAGTTGCCCGTCATCGGTGCCTACTGGGCTAGCAAGGAGGAGAAGTAATGGGTAAGATTGTTATTGACCCCGTCACCAGAATTGAGGGACACCTTAAAGTCGAGTGTATCGTCGAGAACGGGGAGGTCAAGGAAGCCAGGACTACCGGCAACCTCTTCCGCGGATTTGAAATTATCCTGCGGGGGCGTGACCCGCGGGATGCCCAGGTGATTACCCAGCGCATCTGCGGCGTCTGCCCGCAGTCGCACGCTATCGCGGCCACGTTAAACCTCGATAGTGCTTTCGGCATTGCCGATAAGATACCGGATAACGGCCGCATCATCCGCAATCTTATCCAGGGGGCGCATATCGCCCAGGACCATATCCTTCACTTCTACCACCTGGCGGCCCTAGACTATGTGAACGTGGCGGATGTCGCCAAGTATGAAGGTAATGACTCCCAGCTTAACTCTGTCAAAGATTTTATTAACCGCGGCGAGCTGGGGCCGTTCCTGCCTCGCTACGAGGGTGATTACCGCCTGCCCCCGGAGGTCAACCAGCAGGCCGTAGCCCACTATGTCAAAGCGCTGGAGATACGGCGTATCGGCCACGAGGCCGTGGCTATCTTCAGCGGCAAGATTCCTCACAGCGTGGGGGTTGTCCCCGGCGGCGTGACCAGCGTGCCCACGGCCGATAACATCATGGCCTATATCTGGAAGATTAAAATTCTGCAGGATTTCATTGATAACATCTATATTCCGGACGTGCTGGCGGTGGCCGGCGCTTATCTCGACTATGCGGAAATCGGCGTCGGCTGCAAGAACCTGCTCTCCTATGGCAGCTTCGACCTTGAAGGCAGCAGCCCGGACTACACAAAACGGGAAAGGCTCTTCAAACAGGGCACCGTCTCCGCCGACCTTAAACCCGGAGAACTGGATACCGACAAGATAACCGAGTACGTCAAGCACTCCTGGTACGAAGATTCGACAACAGGGAAGCATCCATCTCAAGGGGAGACCAAGCCGCAGTACGGTAAGAAGGATGCCTATTCCTGGACGAAGTCCCCACGCTATGACGGCAAGGTCTACGAAGTCGGCCCGCTGGCGAGAATGGCCGTTTCCTATGCCAGGGGCGACCCTAAAGCGCAGGAACTGGTGAACGGAGCTTTAAGTCAGTTAAAAGCATCGCCGGATGTTCTCTTCTCTGTTCTGGGACGCCATCTGGCACGGGCGCTTTCGGCTAAAATTATCGCCGATTCACTGGAAGGTTGGGCGCTGCAGTTGAAGCCGGGTGAACCGGCCTATGTGGAGTATGAAATGCCCGATGAAGCCATGGGCATGGGACTTACCGAAGCCGCCCGTGGTGCTCTGGGACACTGGATAGAGATAAAAGACAAGAAGATTGCCAACTACCAGTGCGTCGTACCCACCACCTGGAACATAGGCCCGATGGATGATAAAGGTCAGCCCGGCCCAATCGAGCAGGCCCTCATCGGCGCCAGGGTCAAGGACGAGAGCAATCCCTTTGAAATCGTGCGCATCATCCGCTCTTTTGACCCCTGCATAGCCTGTTCCATTCATGTCGTGACACCTAAAGGTCGAGACCTTGGTCAGTTCAGGGTAGTGTAGCCTTTTAAGGAGGAGAGATGATTTTATCAGAGCAAAAGCCGTTTGAAGAAATCTTGGGCTATCTCGACGGGGAGAAGAGCGTCTTTATACTGGGCTGTAACGGCTGCGCCCAGTCTTCAGGCAGCGGCGGCCCCGTCCAGGTCGAGGAAATGAAGAACAAGCTTGAAGAAGCCGGGAAGACGGTGACCGGGACCAAGGTTATCGATTTCCTCTGCGAGAAAGCCCTGGTCAAGTCGGGACTGAGGGGCAGAGTCGACCAGGTAGCGGCAGCCGATTCGATACTGGTGATGACCTGCGGTATCGGCATTCAGGCGGTAGCGGCCTCGGTGAATAAGGTCTGTCACCCCGCCTGCAACACCATCAACCTCGGCGGTAGCCGCGGGGAGTGGAGGGGCAGCGAGCGGTGCCAGGAGTGCGGCCAGTGTCTGCTGGACTATACCGGCGGCATCTGTCCCATCACCGCCTGCACCAAGAGCCTGGTCAGCGGTGCCTGCGGCGGGGCATCCAACGGGAAGTGTGAGCTTTCACCTGACCGGGATTGCGGCTGGGAGCTGATTTATAATCGATTGAAAGAGAAGGGCCAGCTCGACAAACTGAAGGTTTTCATCGACCCGCTGGACCACAGCAAGCTGATGGCCCGGCCGGAGATGATGTCCACCTCGCGATACGCGCTGGAGCAATCTGACCAGGAGGGAAGATAAAGTGAGCTTGCAATCAAAACTGGAGTCAGGAAAGTTTGTCATAACCTGTGAGGTCGGCCCGCTGAAAGGGACCGACATTCACGAAGTCGAAGAAAACGCGGAGCTTCTCAAGGGTAAGGTGGATGCCGCCAATGTTACCGACCAGCAGAGTTCTGTCATGCGGCTGGGCTCTCTGGTGACCTCTCATATACTGTTACAGAAGGGACTGGAGCCCGTCTACCAGATGGTCTGCCGCGACCGTAACCGCATCGCTTTACAGTCCGACCTTTTGAGTGCCTGGGTATTGGGCATAAAGAATGTCCTGTCGATTACCGGCGACCTGCCGCAGCTCGGCGACCACCCCGAAGCCAAGGCCGTTTACGACCTGGATTCCGTGACGTTGCTTCAAACCATAAGCAAGCTGAACAACGGCACCGATATCAACGGCAACGAGCTCCAGGGTAAGCCGTCTTTCTTCCCCGGGGCGGTGGTGAAAGTGGAATCGGACACGGAGGCCTCCATGGAGCTACAGATTGCCAAGCTGGAGAGAAAGGCTGCCGCCGGAGCCAGGTTCATACAGACGCAGGCGGTCTATGATGCCGGCAGTTTCGCCAAATTCATGAAGAGGGTGGAGCAGTTCAAGGTGCCCATCCTGGCTGGTGTCATACCCCTGAAATCCGCTGGTATGGCCAGGTATATGAACAAGGGCGTCGCCGGCGTCTTTGTGCCCGAAGATTTAATACAGAAGATGACTGATGCCCAGGACAAGGCGGCCACCGGCATACAGATTTGCGCCGACCTTATCAAGCAGTTGAAACCTCTCTGCCAGGGCGTGCATATCATGGCCATCGGCTGGGAGAAGAAGGTGCCGGAAATCATTCAGGCTGCCGGTCTTTAAGATTATTTTTAGCTAAAGAATAAATCCCCGATGTTTTTTCAGACGTCGGGGATTATTTTTTGGTCTGATTACTGTTCTCTCCCCTCCCCCCTTCTTTCTTATCTATTCCCACCCTAACCACCCTCGTACCATTCTCTGCTTAGCCCTTAGTCCTAACCCTCCACTTCCCTACCCAAAGGGAAGGGGGACACAGGGGGATAGGTTCACCATAAAAACGGGGGGGTGAGGTTAAGAAAGGTTAATTAAATCCAGCTGAATACAGGCTCACGGCCTTATCAATATGACTATCAGCCGCCGGGCGGGCAGGCCTCGAACTTAACAATGTTCAATCTCTCGATGTTCTCGCTGTTGCATTCCGGGCAGGTCCGGCTCTTCTCCTCGGAAGGGCCCTTGGGAGACGGCATCTCGAACTCATGCCCGCATTCGTGGCACTTGTACTGCCACGCCGGTGGTCCGTAAGGGCGGATAGAGCAAGTTATTTTATCTGGTTCCCGTGTTTTCATTTTAATATATCGTGCTATTATTAATATTATATCACCAATCGGTTCCGGATTGCCTTTCTTCCTGACACACGGTATAGTGATGGTAACAATATCCGTCTGATACTCATGAAAACGAGCGATTTCGACTATACTCTTCCCAACGAGCTTATCGCCCAGAGTCCCACCGAACCGAGAGACCATTCCCGTCTTATGGTACTGAATCGGGGGGAGGACTCCATAGAGCATCGGCGGTTCTTTAATATTGGTGATTATCTGCGTGATGGCGATGTTCTGGTGTTCAATGACAGCCGTGTCATTCCGGCCCGACTCAAGGGTAAGAGAGTCGGCAGCGGCGGCAGGGTGGAGATTTTGCTGCTGCGGCGTACCGATAATAACGTATGGGAGGCGCTGACGAGGCCCGCCCGCCGACTCCAAATCGGGGCGAAGGTGGAGATAGCCGGTGATTCTCTATCGGCTGACCTGACCGGTGCGGGGATTCTGGCCGAGGTTATCGGCATGGGGGATGGCGGTATCAGGGTAATACGTTTTTCGGACGAATCGCTCCTGCTGGCGGCAGGTGAAGTGCCGTTGCCGCCGTATATTCACACGCCGCTGGAAAATGCGGAGCGGTACCAGACGGTCTATGCCCGGGTGGTCGGCAGCGTGGCAGCGCCGACGGCCGGTCTGCACTTCACGCCCGATTTGTTAGGTGAAATCGAGCGGAAGGGTGTGCGCTGCCTGTTTCTTACCCTGCACGTGGGACTGGATACGTTCCGGCCGGTTGCTGAGGATGACCCGCATGAGCACACTATCTACCAAGAATACGGCGTAATCGATAAAGGCGTCGCCGATGAGCTATCACGGGCCCGGCGAGAGGGTCGTAGAATTATCTGTGTCGGCACCACTACAGTGAGGCTTGTGGAGCAGGCGGCGCGGGTCAGTCAACCTCTACGGCTTGAACCATTTCAGGGCTGGGTGGACCTGTTCATATTACCGGGGCACCGGTTCCATATGGTTGACGCTATGGTCACCAACTTCCACCTGCCGAAATCGACTCTGCTGATGCTGGTTACCGCCTTCGGTGGTAGAGGGCTTATCGATAAAGCTTATCAGGAAGCCATGGCACGGAAATATCGCTTCTACAGCTTCGGCGACGCGATGCTGGTTTTGTAACATGTAACCTTCTGGGGCTCCGTAATATCTGGTCCGCAATACATGCGTATATAGGTCAAATCTTCGCTCGGGTATATCTTGACACCAAGCTGAGCTACAAGCTTAGCCTTTTCCTGAAAAGTCGCAGTTTTAAGGTTTATATTTCTCAGTATTTCTAATGCCTTTCTAGCTGCTGCTACTGTTTCTTGGGATTGTTTGGCTATTTGGGCGATGCTTTGGAGCCGGGCGATTTCGGCATCGCCCTTCTCGATAACGACGCGTAGTTCACCTATTTTACGTGCGGCTTCACTTCTGGTGATAACAGGTTCATCACTAAGAAAGTCATCCTGAATCCGGGATATCTTTTTCTCAGCTTCTCTCTTGTGGAATAGCTCCAGCCTTACTCTCTTCTGAAAGCCATCGTCATTCTTTTCTATTCCCTTTAGCTTTGCATCGACCAGAGCGGGGCTTTCCAAAATGCGGACGACTTCATCCCAGCCCAACTGGTCTAAGCGGGAGACGCGTGTAAAACCCATTCCGCATCCCTTGGTACGGCAGACATAATAGGTGAGCCAGGAGCATCTTGAGTCCCGGTGAAGTCTCATGATATTGCCACACTTCGGGCTAAATACTCTTGCACGAAACAATGCCTGAATACTCTTACCAGCTTTTCCTCTGCCCTTGCCTCTTTCGCGAATGTTTTGGTTAGCCTGGCGCCACAATTCCTCTGATACTAATGCCGGGACCTCAAAATGCGCCCAGTCATCTTCGGATTTCGGTCGTCGGATAGTGCGCTTTATTTCAGCGGTGATGTCCGTTAAACGTTTTTCTGGATTTGTAATGTAACACGCTTTATTATAGGCATGTTTACCCGTATAAGCTCGGTTCTTGCAAATGAATCCGACTAAAGCGGGTGACCACTTTTCCGCATAGCGTGGCTTGATACCTAATCGATTAAGTTCGTTAGCTGCCCAGAAGGTACTTCTTCCTTCCTGGCCGATCCATCGAAAAACCTGCTCTACTACCCACGCCTCCGAACCCGCTTTCGATGTTCCGTCAGCATCAAGTTCATTAACTTCCCACCATGCTCTGACCAGCTTGCGTTTGCCGTGTTCCAAGCCTTGGTAATCAGCGCGATAGGTATATCCGTAGGAGGGCTTACCCGCAGGTACATTGCCACTGACCACTCGCCCAACATTGCCGCCCCGGTTATTCTTTCGATTGGCTATTTTGACTAATTTAGCGGCGTGTGCCAGGATTGTTCTGGTAAACTGGCTGTTGGGATCATTACCATTGGGGACATCAGCATAATGAATCTGAACTGTGTAATGAGTGGCTTCCATTTCAAAAATCTGCTGATGTAAGGGCTCGCGGGATAGGCGGTCGAGAGCCGGGAAAATTACTCCTGCAATATCTCGCCCGGCCAGCAATTTGCGAAGTCGTATCATACCGGGACGTTCGAGATGTTCACCGGTAACGGTGTCATAAAGTATGTACTCTATGGGTACTACGATGCCCAGCTTTTTAGCTTCTCTGGCGCATGTAAGCAGGTACTCCGGTAAGCGGTTATTGTTGGCCTGTTCTTCACAACTCTGTCGAGCGTAGGCTGCCCACCAATGGGAGCGGGTCAGATCGCATCCTTTAATTCCAAAGCCTTCGCTGTATCCCGCCTCTTTTGCTGCTTTCTCGATGAGGCTGTTCATTCGTTC
>DAOUEB010000093.1:0-11920 GCA_034430675.1 Dehalococcoidales bacterium | reverse complement strand
CCTGAATCCACCACCCGGCTGCTCCTTCCACCCCCGCTGCTTTATGGCTATCCCCGAATGCAGCCAGGCCGTGCCCCCCCTGCGCGATATCGGCGACGGCCACGAAGTAGCCTGTATCAGAGTGTGAGGGTGCCCGGGATATCTTGAGAAACTGTTAAATCTTGATTTCCGGCGTATTCCCTCAGACTTTAAGTCGCATACCTTCATGCGCCACGGTAATGGGAATGTCCAGCTTCTCAGCCACTGCGAAAATTTCTTCTTTGGTTTTCGTCTCAAGGCTGGTATCCATGTGGATGGCGATTACCTGGGGCAGGTAACCTTTAAGCTCCCGGAAGCTGATTAATTCTTGCTCAAGCAGATTCGGGGTAAGGTGGCCTGTCTGCTTGGCAAACTCCTCGTAATCATTGGGCAGGGTAACATCAATTAATAATAGCTGCGGAGATATATGCCGCCAGCAGTCTGACAATCCCGGGCCGGTATCACCAGTGTAGAACATAACATTCCCCTGCTTATCACTAACCTGGTAGCCAACGGCGGTCCCGAAATGATTCACCGGCACCGCCAGGATGTGATAACCGTCAATCCTCTGCGGCTCTAAAGGTTCAATTGTGTTGAAACGAACGGTCGGTTTCGCCTCGGGTATTTTCTGAAATTTAGGGTAAACCCTCCCGTTCAGCAGGTGGGTTTCTATAATATCACACGCCATAGCCGTGGAATATACCTGGATACTGGCACCACACCGGAAAAGATTCAGGGCAATCCCGGGAATATCCCGAATATGGTCGAAGTGCTGATGGGTTATTACAATTGAATTAATTTCCTGTTGCTCTTGAACGGAAAGGCGGGACGTTAGCCCGCCGGCATCGATAGCCAGAGTGTCATCAATGAGAAAGCAAACGCAGCTGGAAGTCAGTGATTCGCAATTATGTGCGCCAAGAATACGGATATCCATTTTTCGCTCTCTCCTTCTAACGGGTCCCGCAATCTTTACCTTTCCCGGGGTTCATTCACGTTCAATTATTTGATGATTATTTACCGGTATTCAGGCGAAGTCCAGATGTGAAAGCTTTTACAGCAATAGGGCAGAACTGACCGCCGGAGCAATTATGTAGCTCCTCGACGGCATGGTCGACGGTCATGGCTGCGCGATACGCACGGTCGGTAGTCATGGTATCAAAAGCATCAGCCACGGCTATCAAGCGAGCCCCCAGCGGAATTACCTCACCCTTGAGTCCGTTGGGATAACCTTCCCCGTTAAACCTTTCGTGGTGACAGAGCACAAGTTCGCTTGCCTTTTCCAGGAAGGGGATTCCCCTCAGTAAATTGGCCCCGATAACGGGGTGCTCACGTATTATCTCCCACTCCTCTTCGTTCAGAGAGCCGGATTTATTCAGTATGGTGGAGTCAATGGATATCTTACCGATGTCATGGAGAATACCCGCATATTCCAGAGTTTCCATTTCCTCGGAGGAAAACGAAAGGTAAGTACCGGCCAGCAAAGTATATTCCATCACCCGCTGGGAATGTCCACGGGTGTACGGGTCTTTAGCATCAATGGCCGCCGCCAGTGCCTTGATAGTGTTTTTATAGGCATCCAGCACGGTCTGGTGCAGCCTGGTATTTTCAATCGCCATAGCTGCCGTGTTTGCCACCGAGATGACAGCTTCCAGGTCCTGCTCTTCGAATTCGCTCCCATCCTTTTTATTCAGTACTTCAACTACACCCAGGATTTTGCGATGTACCGCCAGCGGTGCACAGACAAGCGACTTAGTGCTAAAGCCGGTAGCATCATCAATCATTTTGTGAAAATTCTCGCTCCGGCTGACGTCATTCACTACCAACGGTTTGCCCGTACGGGCAACCTGCCCGGCAATACCGTATTGAGTACTCAATTTCACCTGTCGCAGCGCTTTGCCTACCGGGCCTGAGGCGACCTCAAAGTACAACTCCTGGTCGTTATTTCTAAATAGAAGAATGGAGGCTGCCGAGGCGTTAAGAGGCTGCTGGGTCATTGTTATAACCTGTTCCAGCATCTCCGTCATGCGCGGAAGCGACCCGACTTTCTTACTTACCTCGTAAATCAGTTCCAGCCTTGCCTTATTTTCCCGTTCCACACGGCCAGACAATACTGCGGTGGGTTGTGATTTTTCCTGGCTAGATACCATTAATTATCTCCTCGCTTCCTGGTCCAGCCATAGATAATAACTCTGCTTCGCTCGAACTTTAGTTCACGCTCTTAATGGTTCAAGGCTGCGAAACAGCTCCTTGTTTTTTTCCGGTAACCTTTCAAATTCTTCCTTAGCCACCCATACCAGCTCATTATCGCCCACTCCACGAATAGAAACATACTTGGGCGCAAAGAGCCGGAGGTATTCAACAGGCATGTGTTCTCGAACCTGAAAACCGCGGTGAGGAAAGCAAAACGATAAGGAGCCTACTCGTGATAACCTGGAAGCATTATTTATGCAATGGCCAACATAATCATTACCGTCACCCACACCGAAGACCTTGCCCCGTGCCACGCCGCACCTGAGAACTCTCGGCGGTTTATTCACAGCCATGCTTATCTGGGGGTAGAACTCTTGCCGGTAGGCACGGCATATTCCATAAAGTGTAGCTGCTATCCTGCAGATTTGATCTTCCGTCATCCTGCGGGCGTTCCAGAGGACCAGGAGCCCGTCTCCTAAAAATTTCACCATGATGGGTAGTTTCGCCGAAATCGAACTACGGTTCCCGTAATCCCCTTCGGTCAGACTTTCCCTGATACTCTTGAAAAACCACTCCAGGAAATCGTTGAGAAATCTGGGAATGGCGAGATACGAGTCTACCTGGTTGCAGAAAGTCGTAAAGCCGGTGAGGTCAAACACAGCGGCTATCGCTTCTTTCTCCTGGCAGGGCGCACCGATATCGCCGAGTTCCAGCATAGTGGGATTAAATCTCTTGACGATTTCACTATCAAGCGTCCTTATCCCGCTTTGTTGCCGGCTAGCGGTCATGGTTCTCGGCCTGGCGGCTTTTACTCTTCTTACTACAATCCTCTTCATAATGCACCTCTCTGACGTGTTAATAGTAACCCTAAGTTGATAAACAAAACATAAACATAGCCGAGAAGCGTCTAAATATTCCGTGAACAATCGTGAACCGAAACAATAATAAACTGTGAACATGATATTATCGATCTGCCGATAAAAAGACCTCTCATTAACGACTGACATTTCATCACCGCCGGCGATGAAATACAATAAATTCGCGAAGGTTCTGTTTGCTTTTAGTTGGTGGTGGTTTTATAATATTTTATGACTGTTCTTCATATCATAAGAAGTGCTCCCTTCGCGAAGGGATATTGACAAACCAGGATAAAAGTGTTAATATACGGTAAACGGTTGCCGTATTCCGTTATATTAAGGGCATTAAATGAAAAAAGTCTACATCAAAGAGGATGTCTGTATCGGCTGCGGACTCTGCGAGGTCTATTGCCGACTAAAGCATTCCCGGTCGAAAGACCTGGTTAAGGCCTACAAAAAAGAAACACCCCGGCCCTTGTCGAGGCTCCGGGTAGATGAAAGCGGCATCGTATCCCTCTCGGTACGCTGCCAGCACTGCGACGATGCTCCCTGTATTGGGGCATGCCTGACCGGCGCTCTATCGCGCGACCCCTCGACTTCTCTGGTAATAGTGGATGAAGAGCGCTGCATCGGTTGCGGTACATGTACCCTGGCCTGCCCGCTGGGCATACCCAAGCTGGATATGGCACAGAAGAAGATGGTCAAGTGCGACCTCTGCCAGGATGAGGAAATCCCGGTATGCGTCGCCAACTGCCCGAACGAGGCGCTGTTATACGCGGAAGTTGAGGAAGCTCTGACTTAATCAGGTGGTAATAGAATGATAGCGACCAGGAAAATAAAATACTTGATTATCGGGAACTCGGCCGGTGGTATCGGTGCCGCCGAGGCTATTCGCGAGGTAGATAAGGCCGGGACTATCACCATCGTCTCCGACGAGCCCTACCCGACCTATTCGAGGCCGCTCATCTCCGAGTACCTGGCTCACCCCTACCCTGTCGAGAAGATGGCTTACCGCCAGCCCGATTTCTACGAGAAGAATAAGATTAAGACTCTTCTCGGCGAGAAAGTTATTCAGGTCAACCCGGATAAACGTACGGTTAAGCTGGAAAGCGGGACAACGCTGGCCTGGCAGAAACTGCTGCTGGCTACCGGCGGCACACCTATTTTCCCCGAGATGGAAGGCAACCAGTTAAAAGGGGTCTTTACCTTTAACCGGCTTGACGATTCCAGAGCCATCGATGGCTTCCTGAACCAATACCGGAACAGGGTAAGAGCCGTGGTTATCGGCGGCGGTCTGATAGGTGTCAGTGTTACGGAAGCCCTGCTCAGGCGAGGCATCGAGGTTACCATCGTCGAGATGAAAGATTGGATTCTCAACACTATTCTCGACGAAGAGGCAGCCGGCTTTGAGGTGCAGGCCCTGGCACAGACCGGCACCAACATCATCACCGGCCATACCGCCGAAAAAATCAATAGCTACCTGCCCGGTGAGGTCAGCGGCGTCACTCTCGACGATGGACGTGTCTTACCCTGCCAGATGGCTGTAATCGCCATCGGCGTGCGGCCCCGCCTCGAAGTCGTTGCCGAAAGCGGTATTAAGATAAACCGGGGCATCGTTGTCGACCGCCGCATGGCAACATCCGCCCCGGATATCTATGCCTGCGGCGATGCTGCCGAGGCTTTCGATTTCGTCTACGGAGTAAACCGGCTCACCCCGGTCTGGCCGAACGCTTACGAAGGGGGCAGGGTTGCCGGCCTGAATATGGCGGGCACTCAGACGGAATACCAAGGCGGGACCGCCATGAACGCCCTGAAGTATTTCGGCGTGTATATTGCCTCGGCCGGACTGGTGACACCGCCCGATGACAGCTACGAGACCCTCATTAACAGGTATAACGGAATCTATAAGAAGGTGATAATCAAAAAAGGCAAACTGGCCGGAATGGTCTTTGCCGGCGATATTGAGAAGTCGGGCATCGTCTACAACCTGATGAAAGATAGAGTAGATGTCAGCAAGTTTAAAGAAGCCCTCGTCGCCGATGATTTCGGGCTGGCTTCCCTGCCGGAGTCAGTCTGGCGGGACTGGCTGGCCGGTGCGCCTCCGGAGGGCGTTCCGGTGATAACCTCTATCGAAAAGCCGGAGGAACTGGTCATCGGGGACTAGCACTTATTCCCGAAAGGAACCGACATGAGAGATTTGAGACAGGTAAATAACACGTATAACGATGATAAGGTAATCGACGCCTGTGCGATATTCGGAGCCATGGACACGGCGGGCAGGAGGTTCTCCGGCGAGAGCGTCATTAAAGCAATCACCAACATGCACGACCGCGGCAACGGCCTGGGCGGAGGCTTTGCGGTCTACGGCCTTTACCCCGAGCACGCCGACCTCTATGCCTTTCATATTATGTTTCTCGATAATGAAGATAAACAGCAGACGGAAGAGTTCCTGCGTAAACATTTTACCGTTATCAGCGAGGAAGAAGTGCCCACCCGACCAACGGCAGCGATTAAAAATACCCCGATGGTATGGCGCTACTTCCTCGATGTACCGCAAAATCTGCCGGAGAACACGCCCGTGGACGATTATATCGTGGCTAAGGTTATGGATATTAATACCAGCACCAACGATAGTTTCGTTTTTTCCAGCGGCAAGAACATGGCCGTATTGAAGGGCGTGGGTTACCCTGAAGAACTGGCCGAGTATTTCCGACTTGAAGAGTATCAGGGCTATCTCTGGACGGCGCACGGGAGGTTCCCCACCAACACGGTGGCCTGGTGGGGCGGGGCGCACCCATTCTCGATTCTGGACTGGACGGTGGTTCATAACGGCGAGATTTCATCCTACGGGATAAACCGCCGCTTCCTGGAGCAGTACGGCTACCAGTGCACCATGCAGACCGATACCGAAGTTATCGCCTATGCCGTCGACCTGCTCATGCGCCAGCACAACCTGCCGCTGGAAATAACCGCCAGGGTACTGGCGGCCCCCTTCTGGGACGAAATCGAGCGGAGGCCGCCGGCGGAGCAAAAACTCCTGAGGGCATTGCGCCAGGTATACGGTAGTCTGCTCCTGAACGGGCCCTTCGCCGTAATTATCGCCCATCACGGGGAAATGATAGGACTGACCGACCGTATCAGGTTGCGGCCGCTGACCGTCGGAGAGAAAGGCGATATGCTGTACCTTTCGTCCGAGGAGTCGGCCATCCGCCTGATATGTCCCGACCTGGACAGGACCTGGATTCCCATGGGTGGTGAGCCGGTCATCGGCAGGCTGCAAAAAGAGCCCCATCCACAAGATATCACCGGCGCGGAGAAGATATCGGCCGGGAAGTCGGTATAATACAATGAAGACTTATAGCGCTCCAAAATTTAAAATAAACAGAGACAAGGACCGATGTATCCAGTGTCAGGTCTGTGTCAACCAGTGCAGCTTCGGCGCGAACTACTATGACGAAGAAGACGATGAGGTAAGAAGCCTCGAAGAGAACTGCGTCGGCTGCCAGCGTTGCGTTATCTTCTGCCCTACCAACGCATTAACTATCAGCTATACCCCGCTGGACTACCGCGGGAACTACAACTGGCGCCCCGAAATTATCGAGGACATTAACAAGCAGGCGGAGACCGGGGGCGTGCTGCTGACCGGCATGGGCGATGATAAAGGCCAGCGCATCTACTGGGACCATCTGGTGCTCAATGCCAGCCAGGTGACCAATCCCTCCATCGACCCCCTGCGCGAGCCGATGGAGCTGGCTACTTACCTGGGGCGCAAGCCCGACCGACTGGAAGTCGAACCGGACTCGTTGGAATTAAAAACGCAGCTATCGCCGCTGGTCAAGCTGGAGGTGCCGGTGATGTTCGCCGCCATGTCCTACGGAGCGGTCAGCCTCAACGTCCATGAGTCCCTGGCCCGGGCGGCCACCGAGATGGGCACACTGTGGAACACCGGCGAAGGCGGGCTGCACCCCAGCCTGTATAAATACGGCAACAACACCATCGTTCAGGTGGCCTCGGGGCGTTTCGGCGTCCACGCCGATTACCTCGATGCGGCCAGGGTGGTCGAGATAAAAATCGGCCAGGGAGCCAAGCCGGGCATCGGCGGGCACCTGCCCGGAGAGAAAGTCAGCGCCGACGTCTCCCTGACCAGAATGATTCCCGAAGGCACCGATGCCATCTCGCCGGCGCCGCAGCACGATATCTACTCCATCGAAGACCTGGCGCAGCTTATCTACGCCCTGAAAGAGGCGACCAACTACACCAAGCCGATATCGGTAAAGATTGCCGCCGTCCATAATTCCGCCGCCATCGCCAGCGGTATTGTCAGGGGTGGCGCCGATATCGTCGTCCTCGACGGACTGCGCGGGGCTACCGGCGCCGCTCCCAAGGTCATCCGCGACAATGTCGGCATCCCCATCGAGCTTGCCTTAGCCTCGGTGGACAGCCGCTTGAGGCAGGAAGGCATACGTAATCAGGCCTCCATCGTGGTCTCGGGCGGTATCAGGAGCAGCGGCGACGTCGCCAAGGCAATTGCCCTCGGGGCCGATGCCGTGTACATCGGGACAGCTGCCCTCATCGCTCTGGGCTGCCATGTCTGCCAGCAGTGCCACACCGGCAAGTGTGCCTGGGGTATCTGCACCACCGACCTGCGCCTGACCAAGAGAATCAACCCCGAAATCGGCGCCCGCCGGGCGGCCAACCTGCTCCGCGGCTGGAGCCTGGAGCTGAAAGATATCCTCGGCGGACTCGGCGTTAACGCCCTGGAGAGCCTGCGGGGGAACCGCCTGCACCTTAGAGGCATTGGCCTGACCGATACCGAGCTCGAAATCCTGGGTGTAAGAATGGCAGGAAGCTAGTATGACAGATATCAAAGATTCCGTAGTTAACGTTGACGCCAGCGGCCTTCATTACAGCGAGCTCAATACCAGACTCAGGGACATTGTCGCCAACGGTAACCGGAAGATTGAGCTGCGCAATGTTTACGGGCAAAGATACATCGGCACCGACCTGGATAAGCCGGTAGAGATTGAGGTTTTCGGCACGCCGGGCAACGACCTCGGAGCCTTCATGAACGGACCGAGGATTATCGTCCACGGCAACGCTCAGGACGGCTGCGGCAATACCATGAACGAGGGAGAGATAATCGTCCACGGCCATGCCGGCGATACGGTCGGTCTATCGGCCAGGGGCGGCAGGATTTTCATCCGCGAGGACGTCGGCTACCGCGCCGGTATCCATATGAAAGAGTACCAGGACAAGATGCCGGTAGTTGTCATCGGCGGCACCGCCCAGGACTTCTTCGGCGAGTACATGGCGGGAGGCACCCTAATTCTCCTCGGTCTGAACCTCGGCGAAGATAAAAGTCACAAGGCCAGGTTCATCGGCACCGGCATGCACGGCGGCGTTATCTACATACGGGGAAACGTTGCGGACTACCAGCTGGGCAAGGAAGTGGGCGTCGCCGACCTGGAAGAAAGCGACCACGACGCTCTCCGTAAATATGTTAGCGGGTTTGCCGGACATTTCGACCTTAATGCGGATGACATACTGGCGCACAAGTTTATCAAACTGTTCCCGCGCTGGCTCCGACCTTACGGGAGGCTTTACGCCTATTAATGGTGATGGGAGAGAGGTATGACACGCGTTCTAATAGTCGCCCGGGACGACGAGACGAAGTCGGAGCTCCGCAAGAACCTGGCCCATTATGACCTTACCTGCTCCTTCACCTCTTACAGCAACGGAGTGCGCGAGGCGGTAACCAGCGGGAAACCCGATATCCTCCTGTTTGAAATGGACGAACACCCGCCGGCGCCCGAAATCTGGGAAATCACCAGGAGGGTGAAAAGGGGGAGAAACCTGCCGGTGATAGCGCTCGTCCCGGGAGGGATGCCTGACAGCATCGACCATCTCCACGATGTTGACGACTTTATTGCCCGTCCTTACGATTCCAGAGAGCTAATCTTAAGGATAAACCGACTCCTCCAGAGAACCGAAAGTGTCGAGAGCAAAGAGCAAATAAAACATGACGGCCTGACGATAGACCTCGCCACGTGCGAGGTGACGGTAGACGGCAGAATAGTCGAGTTGACCTTTAAGGAATACGAGCTGCTCAAGCTGCTGGCAGGCAACCCGGGGCGCGTCTACACCCGTGAAACCCTGCTGGATAAAATCTGGGGCTATGACTATTTCGGCGGCGACCGCACCGTGGACGTGCACGTACGCCGACTCCGCAGTAAAATCGAGGACGCCAGCCACACCTATATCGAGACGGTACGCAACATCGGCTACCGTTTCATCAAAAATTCGTAGCCAATCCCCGGCGTGTAACACAGATTTAACCCCCCTGTAATATGTTCGTAACATTAGCCCGCTATCCTTATTGGTGTAAGGAGGATAGTCATGAACCTGAGAGGCAATGTGACGAAGATAGCAATAAGAGGGGTATTGACCTTTGGCCTCGTTTGCCTGATATGGCTGGCATGGGTAGCGACAAGAGGCTCGGGCATAGCTCTGGCGGCTGACCCCACCGGACTAGGAGGCACAGCAGACGTAGCAATAGACTATGTGTGGATACTGGTCTGTGCCTTCCTGGTGATGTTTATGCAGCCAGGGTTTGCCATGGTTGGGGCAGGGTTCACCCGGGCCAAAAATGCCGGGAACTTTATGACCAAAAATTTGATGGATTTCGTGATTGGTTCATTAACCTTTTTCTTCGTCGGCTACGCCCTGATGATGGGCGGCGACTGGCACGGTCTCTGGGGCACAGAAGGCTGGCTCATGCTTGGTGATTATTACGATGTTGACAAATACCTCAGTATGTTCTGGATGCTGGTCTTCTGTGGCACTGCTGCCACCATCGTCGCCGGTGCGGTCGCCGAGCGGTTGAAGTTCAAGGCTTATCTTATTTATAGTGTTGTGGTCTGCGCCATTATTTATCCCATTTACGGTCACTGGGTGTGGGGAGGGGGCTGGCTTTCCAATCTGCCACTAGGTGTGGGGGCCGTGGATTTCGCCGGGTCGGGGGCGGTTCATGCCGTTGGCGGTTTCGTGGCTCTGGCCGGGGCTATCGTTCTTGGCCCACGATTTGGCAGGTACGATAAAAACGGAAAGCCACGGGCAATTCCCGGGCATAGTATAACACTGGCTGCTCTGGGAGTCTTTATTCTATGGTTCGGCTGGTTCGGCTTTAACCCGGGTAGCACTTTTAACGCACATCACCTGCGAATCGCCATTATTGCCGTGAACACGAATTTAGCAGCGGCTGCCGGTGGTTTGTCAGCGTTGCTTATATCACGGTGGAGGACAGGGAAATGGGATATAGGTATGCTTCTAAATGGCATATTGGCAGGACTTGTTGCCGTTACCGCTCCCTGCGCCTGGGTGGAGGGTTGGGCAGCAATCGTGATTGGTCTTATCGGCGGTGTGCTAATGTATGCCAGCGTCAAGTTCCTTGAAGCTAAGGGGGTAGATGACCCGGTGGGGGCAGTGAGCGTGCATGGCGCCTGTGGGCTATGGGGTCTGCTTAGCGTCGGTTTCTTTGCCGATGGGACCTATGGTAACTACTCCATTGAGGCACCATATATCACCGGATTATTCTACGGTGGCGGCGGCGAGCAGCTACTCGCCCAATTCATCAGCGTGGCAGTAGTCGTCGCCTGGGCATTCGGGACGGGATATCTCACCTTTAAGCTAATGGACAAGGCTTTCGGTATCCGCGTTTCCCCTGAAGAAGAATTACAGGGACTGGATATCCCGGAGCACGGCACGCCAGCTTATCCCGATTTCTTAGCTATGCCAAAATAGTGCAAGAAGGGGAGTGAGAGAATGAAAAAAATAGAGGCTATAATCAGGGTAGAAAGATTTGAAGAGGTGAAGGAAGCTTTGAAGGGGTTGAGCTACCCTGGAATGACCAAGACCCTCGTTGAGGGTCATGGCAAGCAGAAGGGGCTTACTCAACAGTTTCGCGGTACAACGTTTGAGGTGGAATTCACCCCCAAAGTAAAGCTGGAAATCGTCGTCCTCGATGAGGATGTGCCGCAAATGCTTAGCGTTATCACCAGAAGCGCGAGGACGGGGGAGACGGGTGACGGTAAGATTTTCGTCCTGCCGGTGGAGAGCGTGGTGCGTATCCGCACCGGCGATAGAGATGAAAGTGCCATTTAGAACGGTTATGGGGGAGCGATATATGTAAGAAAATGATGACAAAATATCTAAAAGCATATAGAATAGGGTTATAACAGGAGGGAAAAAATGACAAACAGAAGCAGAGAAGAGGCTAAAGAATATGTCCTGAAGATGGCCAAGGAGCACGATGTCAAGTTCATCAGGCTCTGGTTCACCGATATCCTGGGTATACTCAAGAGCTTTGCCATCACCGTGGAGGAGCTTGAGGGCGCCCTGGAGGAAGGCATGGGCTTTGACGGGTCGTCAATTCAGGGATTTGCCCGCATCGATGAGAGCGACATGGTCGCCCTGCCCGACCCGGATACATTTCAGCTACTGCCCTGGCGACCGCGCGAGCACCGCGCCGTGGCCCGTATGTTCTGCGATATCCTGAGACCGGGTGGCGAGCCTTTTGAAGGCGACCCCAGATACGTCCTGAAGAAGAACCTGAAGCGGGCCGCCGACCTTGGCTACACCTACTATGTCGGGCCTGAACTGGAGTACTTCTATTTTAAGAAGGATGAAGACAACCCGAACTCTTACACTACCGAGGTGCTCGACCAGGGCGGCTACTTCGACCTGACCCCCCGGGATGCTGCCGTGGACATGAGAAAGGATACGGTGCTTACTCTTGAGGAGATGGGTATCGGCGTAGAGTATTCCCACCACGAGGTGGCCCCCAGCCAGCACGAGAT
>DAOUEB010000092.1:0-15213 GCA_034430675.1 Dehalococcoidales bacterium | reverse complement strand
TGGCTATTCTCTTACGTGATTGGTACTTCCGGTGTGGTAAAGACAATAACCGGTTTCGTTACAACCTCAGATTTATCACCCTGGCTGGTGATTATCGCTATAAATATCCTGCTTTTAATTCTGGGCTGCTTCATTGATGCCATAACCATTATGCTGCTGACAGTACCCATCTTTGTTCCCGTAATCATCGCTCTGGACTTTAACCCGATATGGTTCGGCGTTCTCTACGTGGTTAATATGCAGATAGGACTGATTACCCCACCGATGGGGCTGGAACTATTTATGATGAGAACCGCCTTCAATATCCCTGTGGATAAGCTTCTCCGCGGGGTGCTGCCGTTTCTGATAGCCCTGTTTATCTTCCTGGCCATATTGATAGCTGTTCCCCAGATAAGCCTCTGGCTACCCGGTATGATGAGGGGCGGTTAACTAAAAAACGGGGTATATGTATATACCCGTAAATGACATACCTGTCAGGAGTTTCGTTCTGCCTGCTTCTGATAGCTATGAGCTATTTACAATCAATGAGGAAGGAGATTAAGTATTATGTCCACCCCACGAGACTATTCAGCATTTGAAAAACTTAATTTAGAAAGGAAACCCGTAGGCGTCAAATTCCTGGCGCTAAAACCGGAGGGAATTAAAAGGATAAAAGAGAAAAGGGCTTTCTGCGAAATGTTCAAAGATGCGCAGGAAGGAGACCCTTTTTACGTACAGGAAGACGACTTCATATGCGTCGAGCCGATGCTGCTGGGCATGAAGGACCCCGAGCCGGCCCTCGTCAGCGGGGCTGCCGGGGGAGGGGCGGGGCTTTTTAAAGAGCCGCGCGCCAACCGGAAGCTTTACCAGTATGCCCCCAAGATGCTGAAAGGCACGGTTAACTATGTCGCTTTCTCCGCCATAGACCAGCTGACGTTCGACCCCGATGTCGTCATAATCGCGGCCAACCTAGAGCAGGCGCGGTCGATATTAAGGGCAGACAGCTATACTTCCGGCGATTACTGGTCCTGCAAGGGAACGCCTGTTCTAGCGTGTGCCTGGATGTATATTTATCCCGTCATAAGCGGCAAAATGAACTTTACGGTCACCGGCCTCAGCCTGGGCATGCAGGCTATAAACTTTGATTTCCCAGAAGGCGTGTTTCTCATATCGATACCATGGAATATGATGCCTACCGTACTTGAAAACCTGCAGGATGCCAACCTGTACCGCAGCTGGCGCTCTTCAGGGAGAGAGGAACACTTTAAGAAGTTTGACAATCGACTGAGCCAGTTACGGCAGGAAATGCCCAATTACTAGGACAGGAACACACAACAGAGCTTGACGACCGGCACAGCCCGTAATTAAGGAGGCAAATATGCAGTCAACCCCGCGAGACTATTCCATATTTGACAAATTCAACTTTGAAAGAAAGCCTGTAGGCATCAAGTTCCTACTTAATAAGCCGGACGGCATTAAAAAACTGGATACGGGACTTGCCTTCTGTGAGATGTTTCGAAAAGCTCAGGATTCAGAACCCTTCTATGCCAAAAAAGATAATTTCGCATGTATGGGGTCGCGGCTGCTGGGCATGAAGGACCCGGAGCCGATTTTTGAGAGCGGGGAAATAGGCGCTACGGATGGCATCTATCAGGAAGCCCGCGCTAACAGAAGAATATATCAATATATCCCTAAACTGGCTAAAGATACGGTCAGATATGTCGCGTTCTCTCCCGTAGATAAACTGTCATTTAACCCCGATATCATAGTTTTCACGGCTAACATAAGCCAGGCCGAAATTTTGCTGAGGGCTTTGAGCTATTCGACCGGAAAGATATCGACCACCAGGACCACGCCGGCGATAATGTGCGCCTGGCTGTTCGTTTATCCTTTCGTCAGCGGCGAAGCGAACTACTCCATTACCGGTCTCGGTTACGGCATGAAAGCCAGAAAGGTTTTCCCCGAAGGGCTGATGCTGATTTCAATACCTTATGACCTGCTCCCCGCACTCACCGTAAATTTGCAGGAGATGAAATGGGTGCTTCCCGCGTATACTTTAAGTGACGATGAAAGAAATAATTATTTTGAGAAAGCCACCAAAGAGATAATGCAGCGATATCTGGATAGCTGATAATTATGTTATAGGGAGGTTGCTATGAGAAAATTTAAAACCGATTTATCCGCCTTCAGCAAGTTCGACTTTGAGTATCCACCGGTAGGCGTCAAGTTCCTGACCGCCAGGCCCGAGGGGATAGAACAGCTGGATAAAACCAGGGCTTTGTGTGGAATGATCAAGGAAGCACAGGATAGAGATAAGCCGTTTTACATCACCAAAGATAATGAGGACTGCGGCGGCAGGTCGACGCTGGGAATGGAAGACCCTTCGCCGATAGCGGAGAGCGGACAGGTGGGGATAAAATACGGCATCTTTCAGGAGCCGCGTGCCAACGGCAAGATGAACAAACAAGCTCCGGCATTCTCCAGAGGCGTGGTCAACTATGTCGCTTTCGCCAGGCTGGACAAACTGACCTTCGAGCCTGACCTTCTGGTTATCATCGCCACCCCCACCCAGGCGGAAATCGTGATGAGGGCCATAAGCTATTCCACGGGTGAAATCTGGTCAAGCAAGGTAGCCATGGTCGGGGCATGCGCCTGGCTCTTTACCTATCCGTACCAGAGCGGCAATGTCAATTACATACCCACCGGCCTGACTTTCGGCATGAGAGCGAGGAAGGTATATCCGGAGGGATTGCTGCTGATATCCATCCCGTATAACTGGATACCGATTATCACACAGAACCTGAATCAAATGGAATGGGTTCTTCCGTCATACACAGACACGGCGGAGGAGTTTCAGGCCCGGCACTTAAAAGTAATGGGAGAACTGGCCAGAGAGTTCCAGAACCCTTAAATAACTGACAAAATACCGGGTTCAGGTCTGTGTCGGGAATACCCCATGCCATCCTCCAGCATGCTATAATATACCTGCGCTTATACACAGGATTGCGTTTTATGGATAATAAAAGCCTTGAAATGCTGGAGTTCCCCCGGATACGGGAAATATTGACCGAATATACCTCGTTTTCGGCGAGCCGTGAACTGGCCGCCAACCTGCAACCGCAGTACGACTACGAGGAGATTTCCCGACTGCTCAGTCAGACGGCGGAAGCCCGCCAGCTGCTCGGACTGGACCGGGGATTCTCCGTCGGGGGCGTGCTGGACATCCGTGAAAAGGTAAGGTTAGCCGCGCTGGAAGGCATCCTGGAACCCCTGAGCCTCGTGGAAATCCAGCAGACCCTGGGCGCTCTCCACGAGCTGCGCCGCTATCTTAAAAGTCTATCGGAGGACTTCCCGCTGCTCTGGGAAATCGCCGAGGGCATCATCGAGCTTCGCCAGATTGAGAAGGATATCGGCAGCTGCCTGGACCCGGCCGGCGAAGTCCTGGACACAGCCACGCCCGCTCTGGCCAGTATCCGGCAGCAACTGCGGGAAACCCGCGGTCAAATACTGGAACGACTGGAAACCATTGTCAGGTCGCCGCGGGGCAACCGCATCCTCCAGGAAGACATCATCACCGAGCGGGAGGGGCGTTACGTCATCCTCGTCAAGATGGAATGCCGCCACGATATCAAAGGAATCGTCCATGATATATCCAACACCGGCGCCACGGTATTCATGGAACCGACGGTTACCGTGGGGCTGGGCAACGCCATCCGGGAACTGGTGATTGAAGAAAGGCGCGAGACGGAGAGAATTCTGCGCCTGCTGAGCGCCGAAGTCGGGGCGCACAGCGACGATATTTCGCAGAGTATCGAGCTGGCGGCCGAGCTCGACCTGGTGCTGGCTAAGGCAAGGTACGCCGGAAGAATTAAAGCAGTTGAACCCATCATTATTAACCCGGCTCAGGCAAGGGACAAGGCGCGGAACAACGCCGGTCATCTAAAACTGGTTGACGCCCGGCATCCGCTACTCGGCGATAAAGCCGTGCCGTTCTCGATGGGATTGGGGCAAGACTTCTCCATAATCGTCATTACCGGCCCCAATACCGGCGGTAAAACGGTAACGCTGAAGACCATCGGGCTTCTCAGCCTGATGGCCCAGGCAGGCATGCCGATTCCGGCCTCGGGGGAGAGCCACCTGCCACTGTTCGACGGCGTTTTCACCGATATCGGCGACGAGCAAAGCATTGAGCAAACGCTCTCTACCTTCAGCTGGCACATGGGCAACATCGTCCGCATCATCAGGGGGGCCACGGGGAAAAGCCTGGTACTCCTCGACGAACTGGGGACGAGCACCGACCCCGCCGAAGGTTCGGCCCTGGCACAGGCCGTACTGCGCTACTTCCTCACCCGGGGGACGCTGACGGTGGCCACCACGCATTACAGCGACCTCAAGGCTTTCGCCCATACCACTCCCGGACTGGAGAACGCCTCGCTGGAGTTCGACCCGGAGACGCTGACCCCCACCTACCACCTGACGGTGGGTATCCCCGGCGGCAGCAACGCCATGGCCACCGCTGCCCGTCTGGGCATACCGGCCGAGATTATCGACGAAGCCCGGAGCATGCTGACGGAAGGCAGCCAGGAGCTGGAGACCCTGCTGACCAACCTGATGGCGGAAAAGCAGAAAATAGCCTCTCTCCAGCGCGAGCTTACGGTGGAGCGGGACGAGCTTGCCCGACACAATACCGAGCTGAACAGTGAGCTTGAACGACTCAAGACCGAGGAACGAAAAGCGATGCAGGAAGCACGGGACGCAGTCGTTCGCGAGGCGGCGGAACTGCACAAAGAAATCCGGCAGGCGGCCGCGGAGCTAAGGAAAGAAAGAACCACTGCCAGCATGGAGCAGGCCCGGCGTACCCTCGCCGGAGTGCGCGAGCAACTTGACAGCGAAGCCTGGCAGCCCGGAGAGGGAGAGAAAACCGAAGCGGACACCGGCACTATCGCAGTCGGGGATACCGTGCGCGTCAAAGAAGCCGGCCTGACCGCCACGGTGCTTTCGATTTCGGAAGAGTCCGGGGAGATAGAAGTACAGTCGGGAAGAACCAAGATGAGACTCAGCCTGGACAGCGTGGTTAAAACGACCGCGCTGCCGGACACAGCTACATCTCCGGCAGGAATCCAGCCGACCGTCAGGCGAGTCCCGCTTGAACTCGACCTGCGCGGTAAGCGTGCCAACGAGGTGGAAGTGGCGCTGGATACATACCTTAACGATGCGGCGCAGTCCAACATAGCGGAAGCCCGCATTATCCACGGCATCGGCACCGGCACAGTACGCAGTATCGTGCGGGATTTCCTAACCAAGCACCCGCTGGTAAAATCCTTCCGTACCGCTGAACGAGATGAAGGCGGCGATGGGGCTACCGTGGTCAGGTTATAGCAGGAGCTTGAGGTTTGACACTGATATCCAGAAAGCGAACACTCGGCCGGGCCAGGATGCTGGACCTCCTCGGCGAACTGGCCGGCACCCCCGGCAGTAAGGCCATTTCGCTCTACCTGCCTCCAAACCTCCCCGCCACCGAGCTTAATAATACTCTGAAAGAAATACCCGGACCACCGGACGTTCTCGACGAGCTTACTAAAATCGCCGGAGGTTCCAAAACAGGCACCGTTACCTTCTGGAGCGACGAACGAAAACTATCAGTCCTGCCCCCGTTTCCGATTGCCGAACAACAGGTAATCCATTCTCTGAAGAACGAACCACTACGTTCACTGCTCAGCCAAGACCGCCTGATTGCCCTGGTGCTGGTGCGGCTGGGGTCGTATGCCATCGGCGTTTATGACGGGGAGAAACGCGTCAGCAGCAAGGTAGGCACGGGCCTCGTCCACGGACGTCACCGTCAGGGCGGCTCGTCGGCACACCGGTTCGAACGGCACCGGGACAAGCAGATAGAGTACTTCCTTACCCGTGTTTGTCAGCGCTGCCGGGAACAGCTGGAACCTCATGTAAAGTCGATGGACTATGTGGTCTACGGCGGCGCCCGCACGACTATCCTGCTGCTGCAAAAGCAATGCCAATTTATCGGAAAGCTCGATACACCTGCCCTGCCGCCGCTACTGGATATACCCGACCCGCGCCAGGCGGTGCTAGAAGAGGCCGTAAGCCGCGTCTGGACGAGCACGGTGTTTGAATGGCGGGAGGACTAAGAGGCCTGGGCCATAAGCCCTTTCAACTGCTCCACCGCCGGCGGCAGCACCTCGCCGATAGCCTCGGTAAAGCGCAGGTGAGCTTGCTCGTCGAACGGTGTCTCGCCCTGGTTGATGATAACCAGTTTTGCCCCTGCCTGTAAAGCCACCCGGGGCATATCCGCCGCCGGGGTAACCACCAGGCTGGAACCAACGACGAGAAAAAGGTCGCACTTCTGCGAGTGTTCGTAAGATTCCGCCAGGTCCTTGGCGGGCAGCGACTGGCCGAAGTTGACCACGGTGGATACCAGCTTGCCTCCACACAGCGGGCACTCTCTTTCACCCTCGACCCTATCCATTTTAAAATCACATTCGGTACAGCGTACCTTGGTAAGATTGCCGTGCAGCTCCGCCAGCAGTTCCGGCTTGATGCCGGACTTCAGGTGCAGGTTGTCCACGTTCTGGGAGATAAGGAAGGCCAGCCTGCCCAGGTCCTGAAGCTCGTAAATGGCCACATGCCCGGAGTTTGGTCCGGCCCCGGTAAAGTCCTGGTGAGGAGTAGAGAGTCCCTTATCGCGGCGCGTCCACAGTCCGTCCGGCCCGCGGAAGTCGCGCAGGCCCGACTCCGTGCTGATGCCGGCGCCGGTGAAGACGACCAGATATCTCGACTCCAGCATCCACTGCGCCAGGATGCTAATTCGCTGCTGTAAATCTGACATAATTCAAGAACTCCGCTTTGCAGCTACTTTTATAATATCGCGAGAATACAAAGTCGTCAATTACAAAGCTATTTCACCTTCTTGAGTGCCTGCCGGAACATGTCACGGTGATATTTCTCCCGCTCAAAAGCAATTCGGAAAGACTCGGCGGCCTCCTGCCTCCCCTCCTTCTCCGCCTCCTTGATAAACTTGGGGTACATTGAAGTAATCTCCAGGCTCTCACCCTCGGCCGCCTCTTTCAGGTTTTCCCGGGTGGTTTTGACGACATCCATGGCTTTAAGATGAGTCAGGGCATGCACCACCTCGGCACCCGCCGCTTCGCGGAAAAGCTGGGCTATCTCCGTAATCCCTTCGTTAATAGCCCGATGGGTGTAGGCAAGATACTCGATATTGGTCTGACTTTCATCCGCGAAAGCTATTTTCAGGTTCTCATCCGTCTTCGACATCACGCACCTCCTTTACCAGGATTTTTCCGCCAGCTCATAGACCTTGCCCATTAAATTACCCGCCTGCAAATGGGCGCAGCTCAAACGACCGCTGCAACGAGCGCAGTCCTCCGAACCGGGGTTGACCTCCTTGAGTTTGCCCTGGCGCACCAGCAGCCCCAGCATCCCTTCCAGGACACTCCGCTCAATACCCAGGTGCCGACTTAACTCGTTCAGGTCCAGTGGCTCTCCGGTCTGTCTGAATGCTTTTAACACTTCAGAAAGCATTATTTACTCCCATGCCTGTGCTTTCGTTTGTTTATAAGAAGAGGCTTCCAATTTGATATATCAGGGTTGCTACTATCCAGCCTAGTGCCAGTGTATAGACCACGGTGAACAGTGTCCACTTCCACGAGCCGGTTTCTTTCTTAATGGTACCCAGGGCAGCCACACAGGGTGTATACAGAAGAATCATGGTCATAAAGGCGAAGGCCACCAGCGGCGTCCAGCCAAGCTGAATACCGATAACACTCCCGAACCCGCCAGCCGTTTCAGTACCGGCGAAGAGGGTGCCGAAAGCACCGACCACCGTTTCCTTGGCCAGTACACCGAATACCAGGGCTATTGCCGACTGCCATTGTCCGAAGCCGGCCGGCGAGAATATGGGGGCGATAGCCCTGCCGATATGCTCCAGGACATTAAAATAATTCAGAAGCCAGATGAGTACCACCGCGCCAAAAATAAGGGTGCCCGCGCGTGATAGAAAGGCCCAGCCACGCTCCCACATGTGGGCCAGCACGGTAACAACCGTCGGAAGCCGGTATGGAGGCAGCTCCATGACAAAGTGCCCGCTCTCACCGGAAACCAGCCTTTTACGAAAAAGCCATGCCAGCAGAATCGCCAGAACAATCCCGATAGCGTACATGGAAAAGACCACCAGCCCCTGATAAGCCGTAAAGAAGGCGGCTGCCAGCAGCGCATAGACGGGCAACTTGGCACCACAGGACATCAGGGGAGTAACCAGTATAGTCACCAGCCTGTCCTGTGGATTCTCAATGGTGCGACTGGACATTATGGCCGGAACGCTGCACCCGAAGCCCAGCATCAGCGTAACGAAGGAGCGACCGTGCAGGCCGATTTTGTGCATCAATCGGTCCATGACGAACGCTGCCCGCGATAGATAGCCGGTATCTTCCAGAATGGAAAGGGCAATATAGAGAAGGAAAATTATGGGAATAAAAGACAGCACCGCGCCCACTCCACCAATAATTCCGTCGGACACGAGCGAGCTCAACCAGGCGGGTGATATCCCCGAGGACTGCTCGCTCAGCCAGTCCAGCCCCGCGTTAATCCAGTTTATTAAAGGTCCGGAAACAACAAAGGTAAATTGAAATACCCCGTAGAGAATCGCCAGGAAGATAGGAATACCCAGCCACCGGTGAAGTATCAGCCGGTCAATCCTGTCCGTAGCCGTTTCCTTCTCGACAGCGGGTTTCTTAAGGACATCTTTCATAAGCCCGCTGATGAAGCCGTACCTGGCATCGGCAATCAGCGTTTCGGCATCGTCGCCGTGGACTTTCCTTAAATGAGCGAGGCTTTCATCTTTAGCACGAATTATCTCTACGCTGTCCAACTCAGACCTGCCTTACTTTATCGACTACCTCCCGGTCATCTTCCAGCAGCTTGACAGCCAGCCACCTCGGAGAGTAGCTTTCCGCCAGCGGATTGCCGGTGATAATTTTTTCCAGCTTGGCAAGCTCCGCCTCCACGTCGTGACCGTACTGCATGTGTATTCCGCTTACCTGGATATTGCCGGCGGCCACGCCAACCACGGTCTCCAATAATTCCTTGGTTCCCTGGTTCCGGGCGGCCACCATAGGCACCACCGGAGTACCCAGAAGGCGGGATAGCTCTTTTACGTCAATCTGGTATCCCCGGGATTCGGCCACATCCATCATATTGAGGGCTATGACCAGATTTGCCTTCATCTCCAGCACCTGTACGGCAAGATAGAGATTGCGCTCCACATTTGAGGCATCGACAACATCCACCACAACATCGGGTTTCTCATCGACCACGTAGTCACGGGCAATAACCTCGTCCAGCGAGTAAGCCGTCAGGCCGTAAACACCGGGAAGGTCAACCACACGGATACGATGTCCCTGAGAGCTACAAAAGCCCTCCTTCTTCTCCACCGTTACCCCCGGCCAGTTGCCCACATGCTGCCGGGCGCCGGTAAGATTATTGAATACCGTGGTCTTCCCGGAATTCGGATTTCCGGCCAGTGCGAGTGTAATTTCTTTTTTGCTCATCGGCCCCCCACCCCCACAGCCCTGACCATAATCTTACTGGCGACGCCGCGTCCCAGGGCCAACCGGGAGCCACGGACATCGAGGACTACCTGGCCGAACCGCCCGCTGCTGATAACCTTAACCTCTACCCCGGGAGTCAGACCGAGGTCGGCCAGCCGGCGCTGTAGACCCCAGCCGGCTCTTAGCACCAAAACGATGACTTTCTCACCGGAGGGTACTCTCGCCAGTATACTCTCGATTAGCTCCACCTGGATATTTACCGCTTCTTCCTTGCGCAGGGCAAGGTCATATCCCTTGACCTTTATCTGCACGGGGTCGCCCAGCGGCGCCACCCTCTGAACTTCAACTACCGCCCCGGTAACCACACCCATATCAAGAAGACGGTGGCGTATCCCACCTTTGCCACCCACTCTAATAATCCTGCCCTTTTCCGGGGGCACAAGCATGCTTAACGGTCTGACAACCATACGGCAATATTCTCCACAGGTATTATAGCAAGACCGGCTATTAAAAGTCAAGGGTATCCTAATATATTTATTAGATTTTCCTTTATCAAGCCTTGACATATCCGAATATTTGCGGTAAAATTCACTTAGCTGGAAGCTTACACCGGCATGGGAGCACATTTTGAGTCAGCGGACGACAGAAGAATATCTGGAAACAATCGGCGCCCTGGAAGAGCGGGAAAGCCCGGTCAGCACCTCATCGATAGCGCAGAGCATGGGACTATCGCTGGCCTCCGTAAGCGAGATGCTGCGCAGGCTTTCGGAAAAGGGGCTGGTGGAGCATACGCCCTACGGCGGCGCCAGCCTGACCGATGAAGGCCAGCAGCGTTTCCTCAGGCTGACCCGTCGGCACCGGCTCTGGGAGGTGTTCCTTAATCGCTACCTTGGAATAGGCTGGGAGGATGTCTACCATCATGCCTGCACTCTGGAACATGCCACGAGCGACCTGGTCGAGGATAAGCTTGCCGAGTTCCTGGATAATCCTGATGTCTGCCCCCACGGCAGTCCGATACCGAAAAAGAACCTCAAACGCTCCGTCAGCGCCGGTGTCACTTTAGCCAACCTTGATACCGGGCAATCGGCCAGGGTGCTCAACGTTATCATCGAACACAATTCGGAGTTCCTGCGCCACCTGACCAGCCTTGAGCTGACCCCCGGCGCCAGGTTAAAAGTCCTTGAGAAAGCCCCCTACGACGGGACCCTGACCATCGAGGTCAATAATGCCACCAGAGCCATCGGCAGAGAAGCCGCCTCCTTAATCATAGTGAAACCGCTCACAAACTGAGCGTTTTAAGCAGTGCCGCCGCGAGTACGAGGAGTTAAGAGAAACGCAGTCACCTCACCACAACCCCGGCACCAGGGCCTTGCGCTCCGGCGGGTAATCGGGGAAGTTTTCCCGGTACCAGGCATGGTGGGCTCTTGCCCGCGGCAGCAGGTTGGCCACCGTCCAGAAAGCGAAAGCCAGCCCCGGCAACGACCAGATCGCTATCGCCCAACCAATCCAGATGGTTATCTCACCGAGGTAATTGGGACAGGACACCCAGCGGTAGAACCGACTATACGATATTTTATAGCCAGACTCACCGGACTTCCGCAGTTCGCGTAAGGCTATGTCGGCCTGTCTATTGATGACAAACCCGGTGATAAAAAGAGCCGTCCCGACGATAAATCGGGGGTCGGTTAGCCAGCTACTTGTATAGCCCCCGGAAAAGCCGAAGATATACCGGCCGTTAAGATAGCCGTTCATAATATTGAAAAGAAACCCGAAGCTCATGACCAGCAGGGGCATACGCTGGGCCGTGCCACGCAAGCTGAAGGGGTAAACGAAAGCCCTATGCAGGTAATGCGCCTCCCAGAGAACCAGGAAGACCAGAGTTACCGTGGTAATACCGTTACCGCCCAGCAGGAAACAGACAACAAAGACAATCGGTGCCGGGGCCTCCATGAGCACCCAGCCCAGCTTATTGCCGACGGTATAACCCCAGCCCTTGCGAGTATGGCGTCCGTACGGGGCGGCCACGAAAAGTAGCGCCACGAACACCGCCGCCGCCAGCACGAACCACCCCACGAGCAGGCCGTTGAAAATCGTCAGCTCTTTCATGTGGACTCTCCGGTTGTCACGTTCACAGGGCGGGTAAGCTGTCCGTTCTCTTCGAACCAGCGCAGGGTATCGGTTAACGTTTCCCGGAAAGGGCGCGGCCGGTAGCCGAGCTCGCGGGTGGCCCTCTCGTGGCTGATACGCCGATTGCTCCTTAAAGCCCTCAGGGAAACACCGGTATAGAGTGGGCGCTTCCTGTTCAGGTGACTGACGGCCTGAATGAACGGAGCGCCGATACGCGCCAGCCAGAGAGGGACAATAAACCTGGTAGCCGGCACGCCAGTAATATCGGCCACCATGACGGCGATATCACGCATCGATACCCAGTGCCCGGAAAGGAGATACTTCGCGCCCGCCGGCGCCATTTCCTCGGCCTGCATCGCTCCCGCCACCACGTCGCGAACATCCACCCAGTCGAACCCGCCCGTAACCAGGGCCGGCAGCCGGCGCTGCGCCAGCGACAGCAGAGCTTCGCCGAAATGCGAAGGCTGGCAATCATGGGGCCCGATAATCGCCGTGGGGTTGATAATAACGGCGTCCAGTCCTTTCTCTATTCCCCGCCGCACCTCCGTCTCGGCGGCCGCCTTGGAGCGGTCGTAGGGCGGGTAACGCCGGGACTCCGCCGGGGGACGGGACTCGTCAACCGGGACAGACATCGGCTCCTGCACCAGCGCGTGGATGGAGCTGAAGTGAACAAGGCGGCGTATACCGGTACGCAGGCAGGCCTCGACCACGTTGCGGGTGCCGAGCACGTTGACCGATTCCAGTAAGGGCCAGTCACTCATCGATAGCGAGATACAGGCGGCCAGGTGATAGACAATGTCGGCACCATCGAACGCACGGCACAGCGAATCGGGGTCGCGGATATCACCGCGGACAATCTCGGTATCCAGTCCTTCAATGGCCTCGTAATTTACGTGAACCAGGCAGCGCGTGGGACGGCCTTTGTCAATTAAAGCGCGTACCAGATTGGCGCCGATATGCCCGTTGGCACCGGTTATTACCACCGTCATTTGAACCCAATTATAGCATAGAGTATCCAGGTATAGCCAAGTTATTCTTTCTGACCGCTTACCCCGTAACCTCGTTGCTCCTTTTGTTACGTTTGCCGTTTGTGACATATCTGTGACGTTCTTAACACGCATTGTGATTGCGGTGTAAGGTGCGCAAATTATACTGACAAACAATCCGTAGAAAAGACCGACAATGACAAATAATCATATAGTCAAACCGGGTAAGACGAAAGGTAAATTAAAGTTCAGCCATTGCCCTCAATGCGGCCACAAGGGGCTGTACCACGTCCAGCAGCAGTACTGCCGCTGCCGTTATTGCGGGCTTTACCGGATATCACTACCGGGGCAGGATTTCTAGATAGAACCGGCGCTTCCGGCATTATTCTATCGAACGGAGTAAGGGGTAGTGAGATTGGGAAAAGATATGCTTGCCTTCCTGTACAGCCTGCTCGACGTGCTGGCTTACCGGTTAATTTTCCGTTGAATTTTCCTGCGGATATCACGGTTTGTCCGGCACGATTTTAACCAGAACGTTCCGATTCCTCGGCCCGTCGAACTCGCAGAAGAAGATGCCCTGCCATGTCCCCAGCACTAACCTCCCATTCTCGATGAACAACGTCTCGGAGTCGCCGACAAGTGTGGCCTTGATATGCGCCGGGGAGTTCCCTTCCATATGACGGTAATTCTGGTGCTGGGGCACCATTACCTCAAGCTGCGCCGCAATATCCTCGACGACGCTGGGGTCGGCGTGTTCGTTGACCATAACCCCGGCCGTGGTGTGCGGCACGAAAACGTAGCCAACACCGCTCTTAACTCCGCTGGCCTGCACGACATCGCTGACCTTGACCGTAATGTCCTGAAATTCCACCTGTGAATTCGTCTTTATGTCAACTTTATGAATCAAGATTCCCCCCTGATATTGTTTTTTTATATCCTACACCCTACTGGATGTTATGACAATATTCCCTGCCGATACACGCCTTGACCCCACAGTTAAAACTCGCTAAACTATAATTAGGAGAAGTACCATGCCGATATATGAGTATGTTTGTTCGGAATGCGATACCAAGTTTGAGCAACTACGCCCGCTGAGTCAGTCAGACCAGCCGGCGGACTGCCCTAAATGCCACCAACCCGCCCGGCGTAAAATGTCCACCTTTGCCTGCTTCAGCGCCACCCCCGGCGGTGTGCCCAAGACCATACCCGGCACCGGCGGCAGTTCCTGCTCCAGATGCAGCTCCGGCGATTGCAGCACCTGCGCTTCCTGAACCGGTAGTTGATATACGATATGAGCGACTACATATTCTGTGATATCGCCACCGGCAAAGTCCGCGCCAGCTTCGTATACCAGGATGACGATACCCTCGCTTTCATGGACATCTCCACCTTAAATCGCGGGCAGGTCGTTGTTGTTCCCAGGAAACACTTCCCCTACCTGGCCGACATGGACGAGGACACCGGCGCTCAACTGTTCAAAACCACCATGCGTGTCTGCCGGGCTATCCGCAACTCCGGCATCGAATGCGACGGGATTAATTTGTTCTTGGCGGACGGAGAGGCGGCTAACCAAGAGGTCTTTCACGTTCACTTTCTTGTCATCCCCAGACTTAAAGGCGACTCCATGAAAGTTACCGGCGAATGGGCCAACCCCAACCGCGTTGAACTGGACGATATAGCAGCTAAAATCCGCACCGCCTGGGAAAAACGATAATATAAATTTTAACGGCACGGGCGATTGAGAATGCGCTCCTGATTAACCGGATGTAGCTGGGATAAAAATCACATACTTCCGCCTTCAACTCTCCTATAATCCAAGTAGACAGAGATAATTGTGCACGTCTATGCGGATGGGAGGTTGATGAAATGAAAAAGAGAACCATCATCGGTTCGGTTATTATAGTGGTCGTTATCGCGGCATTCATTACGGGCATGGCGGCGTTCGGCCCGGGCAAGGATAAAGTAGAAGAACTGGAGGGTGCCGAAGTGAGAGAATACAAAGGTGAAAATCTTTCCTCTATAAACGATTTTCGGGAGAACTCCATCAAGGGGCCCCAGCACGTGGCTATTGAAAATTACCGCCTGGAAATTACCGGACTTGCCGGCAAACCTGCCGGCTATACTTATGACGAAGTAATCAACGACCATGACAACTATAAGAAAGTCGTCAGGTTGAGCTGCGTCGAAGGGTGGGCGGTTAATATCCTCTGGGAAGGCGTGCTGGTCAGGGATATACTGGAAAAGGCCGGCCCCCTGCCGGAAGCTAAAGCGGTCATCTTCCACGCCCACGACGGCTATACCACCTCTTTCCCGCTGGAGTACGTCATGGACAACGACATCCTCATGGCCCACAAGATGAACGATGTCACCATTCCGCCGGAGAGGGGTTTCCCCTTTCAACTGGTAGCCGAGAGCAAGTGGGGCTACAAGTGGGTGAAGTGGATAACCAAAATCGAACTTTCCGATGACATCAATTACCGGGGCTACTGGGAGGAACGCGGCTACTCCAACGAAGCCGATTTGGACAAGGGCTTCTTCGA
>DAOUEB010000091.1:0-9815 GCA_034430675.1 Dehalococcoidales bacterium | reverse complement strand
GGCACCGACCCGATGAATTTCCTGACCTGGCCGTTCTCGAAGAGGATGCCGGAGTCCTGGTATCCTCCCGGTTTGATACGGTGGCTGAGTTCGTAGCCCACTCCACCCATGTTGGCGATGATGGTAAGGGCTTTCGCTCCCTGCTTGGACAGGGCGACGATGAGGTTGATGGGCAGGCCGCCGTAGGAGCCGAAACCACCGACCATTACCGTGGCTCCGTCGAAAATGTCGGCTACGGCTTCATCGCAGCTGTTAAATACCTTTTTTATCGTCATTTTTAACCTCATCAAGCGTTTCTATGCAACTGGGACTGATTTTACATCTCAGGCCGTTTAACGTCAATTTTACTCACGGCTTGCCTTATTGTTTGACAATAATCAGGAGGCAGTGTATATTCTATGGCGGAAGGCACCCGCAATCCCGGACTTATTCAGTCCTGAAATAGTTTAGCATTATAAAAACAAGGAGGAAGAGTATGGCACATGGCTTTATGGGAAAGATACTGTGGGTAGATCTTTCCAAGAAACAGCTGAAGGACGAACCGCTCGACGAGAAAATGGGGCGGGATTTCCTGGGGGGTTACGGCCTCGGGGCCAGGATTCTGTTCAGCCGGCAGAAGGCCGGCGTCGACCCGCTGGGACCGGACGCTATCCTGGGCCTGACCACTGGTGTCCTCACCGGTACCGATGCCCTCGGTGGCTCACGGTATGTCATGGTGGGGAAATCACCGCTGACAGGAGGCTGGGGTGACGCCAATTCCGGCGGCAGTGTCGGCCCGTTCCTGAAATTCGCCGGCTATGACGCGGTATTTTTCACCGGAGTATCGGACAAGCCCGTCTATCTCTTGATTGATAATGGCAAGGCCGAGCTTAAAGACGCGGCCCATCTCTGGGGTAAGGACTCCTTCGATACCCAGGATATTCTCCGGGAGGCGCACGGCAAAGACCTGGAGGTGGCCTGTCTCGGCCCGGCGGGGGAGAAGGTATCTCTCATCGCTGCGGTAATGTGCAATAAAGGCCGGGCGGCCGCTCGCTCCGGGCTGGGTGCCGTCATGGGCTCCAAGAAGCTCAAGGCAATCGCCGTTAGAGGTAACATCAAGGTACCTGTAGCCGATTCTGAGAAGGCCAAGGCGATGAGGAAAAAGCACCTGGCGAATATGGGACCGCGGGCGGAGTTTGTCGGCCGCTACGGGACTCCGTTTCTCTTTAACATGAGTTGCGAGTCCGATGACGCGCCCTGCAAGAACTGGGGTGGCGCGGTGGTTGTTGACTTTCCTGATTATAAAGATATCAGTGGTGACCCGGTAATTGCACTGCAGGAGAGAAAATTCGGATGCTGGCACTGTCCCATCGCGTGTGGCGGGCACATGAAGGCAAGCACCGGGGAGTATAAATACGAGGCGGGCGCCCATAAACCCGAGTATGAGACGCTGGCCATGTTCGGTGCTAACTGCCTGAATAACCATCTGGAGTCGATTATCAAAATAAACGATATCTGCAATCGCTACGGTCTGGATACCATCTCGACCGGAGCCAGCATCGCCTTTACCATCGAGTGCTACGAAAACGGCATTCTCACCAAGGAAGATACCGATGGTATCGAGATGACCTGGGGCAACCACAAGTCCATCGTGGCCATGACGGAGAAGCTGGCCAAACGCGAGGGCTTCGGAGATGTCATCGCCGATGGCGTTAAGAGGGCCGCCGAGAAAATCGGCAAGGGTTCGGAAAAATACGCCATGCATGTCGGCGGGCAGGAGTTCCCGGCGCATGACTCGAGGGGCGGCCCCATGTTTGCCATTGGCTACGGTGCAGAGCCAACCCCGGGACGCCATACCCAGGCCGGGGAGGGGCCATACCCGGAGGGGACCATGCCCGAGTACGACCCGGCCGCCTTGAAAGGACGGGGCAAGCCGCACAAGGAGGGTGCCTGCTTAACTCAGATATATAACGCCGTCGGGGTGTGCATGATTGCGTTAGGAGACGGTTATAACCATTTTGACCAGTTCATTGAGGCCTTACAAACCATCACCGGCTGGGACATTACCAGGGAGGAGATGCTCAAGACCGGGGAACGGATAGATACTATGAAGCAGGCCTTCAATATCCGCGAAGGACTGAAAACGCCGTGGAAGTTCCCGGACAGGATGATGGGCATACCGCCGAAGAAAGAAGGCCCGCGTGCCGGGATAACGCTTAACGCAGACGAGCACTTTAACGAGTACTATCAGGCCCTGGGCTGGGATACCAAAACCGGCAAACCCAGCAAGGAGAAGCTGCTGGAACTCGGCCTGGACGACGTGGCTAAAGTGCTCTGGCCCTAATAAATACAAGAACCGGATTTTATACGAGGCCTCCATTAGATTGGAGGCCTCGTTATTTCAGGGGTAAATTGCGGTAAAAAATTTTATTCTTGGCGTCTTGTAACCATAGTATTGCACGGTATATAATGCGTCAATATATTATCTTTTTCAGTCAAGGAAAGCGGGGGTAAGGACATGGCTGAGGAATTTCTGGTGGTAAAAGACCTTCATAAAAGCTTCAACGAGTTCAAGGCGGTCAACGGCGTCTCGTTCTCAATCGAAAAAGGTGCAATCTTCGGCCTTCTGGGGCCCAACGGCGCCGGCAAAACGACGACCATCCGCATGTTGTCCACGGTCCTGGAAGCCGACAGCGGCGACATTACGATAGGGGGCCACTCCGTACGGCATGATGCCGAGGCTGTCCGCCGTATCATTGGGGTCTGCCCTCAGGACCTGGCACTTTATGAAGACCTCTCCGCCCTCGATAATATGGTCTTCTTCGGTCGAATGGTGGGACTGAATGGTGACGAGGCCAGGGCCCAGGCTATGACCAATCTGGAGCTGATGGGACTGGAGGATAGAGCCAAGGGGAAGGTGGCCAAGTTTTCCGGGGGTATGAAAAGGCGTATCAATCTGGCCATTGCCCTTATGGGCAATCCTCAGCTTCTCTTCTTGGACGAGCCGACCGTCGGTATTGACCCGCAGTCGCGAAATCATATCTATGAGAACATCCTGGGTCTTCAGAAAAAGGGCATGACCATTCTCTACACCACGCACTATATGGAAGAGGCCGACCGCCTCTGCCAGCGTGTGGCTATTATGGACGGCGGGCAGATAATTACGCTGGATACGCCGTATAAACTCAAGTCGCAGATAGGGTCGCCGGAGCAGGTCACCATGGAAGATGTTTTCCTGAAACTGACCGGCCGCAGTCTGCGAGATTAACCAGAACATGAAAAGAGCATTATACATTACCCTGAATGAAGTTAAGCTGTATTTGCAGGATAAGGGCGACCTGGCTTTCGGCCTGCTCCTGCCTATCGTTACCTTCGCCCTGATGTACGGCGCCTTCGGGGGGCAAACCCTGTTCGAAGCCACCGCCGTTATCGTGAACGAAGATGGCGGAAACTATTCCACACTCTTCGTGGAGCATCTGGATGAAGTCGAAGGCATCGACGTCGAGTTGCTGACGGCAACAGAGGCAGATGCCAAGCTGGAAAGGTCCGATTTACTATTGGCTCTTGTTATTCCCGCGGGCTTCTCGCAGGCATTGGCCTCTGGAAATAAAGCGGAGCTTGTCTTTAAACAGCGGGGCAACGGCGGACAGGAAGGCCAGATTCTCGCCAGCATCGCCCGCAGCGTGGCCGGGGAGATGAACCAGGAATTCCAGGTGCGTGACCAGGTGAAAAGCAGTCTGGAGGGCACGGGAATTCCTGGAGACCGCATCGATGTTACGGTGCAGCAGTTCCTGGAAGAAGAGCGGGGGCAGCCGGCGGTGGGTGTTGTTGAAGAGGTTGTAGGCGGCAGCCCGGATTTCATCAGCCAGTTCCTGCCGGGTATCGTTACCATGTACGTTCTCTTCGCGCTGACTCTGAGCGCCAGGACGATAGTGGAAGAGCGCAAGCGGGGCACGCTGGAGCGGTTACTCACCACCCGGCTTAGCGCGAACGAGCTTTTCTTCGGCAAGTTTCTGGCCAGTGTCACCCGGGGCTTCGTGCAAACGCTCATACTGCTGGGCCTGTCTTACGCCGTTTTTCAGCTCTTCACCCCGCTCTCTTTTATCGCGTCTCTGGTTATCTGCCTTATTTTCGCGGCGGCGGCCGCCGCCCTGGGTCTGATAATCGCCTCAATCGCCCGCAGCGAAGACGGGTCTGTCTGGATTGCCGTCGTCTTCACGATGGTTATGGTCATGATGGGCGGCACCTTCTTCCAGGTGTCCGAAGGCTCGATACTGGCTACTGTCGGCAAGGCGTCCATCAGTACCTATGCCAATGATGCCCTCAGGACGGTGGTGGCCGAGGGCGGCTCTCTGGGTGATACCGTCTGGCAGCTGGTGGTGCTGGCGGGAATCTGCGTCGTAGGACTGGCTATCAGCCGACTTATTTTCAAGGTTTTGCCGGGGGGTAAATAAGAAGTCATGAAGCATCTCAAGCTTATCTGGTTTATCGCCCTGAAAGACCTGAAAATCTTTACCAAAGACCGCGCCGCGGTGTTTTTCTTCATAGGTTTCCCCTTCCTGTTCATCGTTTTGTTCAACTTTCTCTTGGGTGGCGTCGGCAGCGAGGACGAGCGGATGGAACTGCATATGGTCACCCTCGAAGCGGCCGGCGGCCTGAGCCACCAGATAATCGGGGCCATGGAGACTATGGATGAGTCTCAGCTGGGTCCCGGCGCGCCGAAGATGGTCTGGGACAGGGATTATGATGAAGCCCGTCGGGCCGTCGAGGACGGGGAACTGGATGGTTTTATCGCCTTTCCGGCTGATTTTACGCAGGCGTTGATGACGGGTTCCGGCACGCAGCTTGAGGTGTTTGCCGATGCCGGTAACGTTAATACCCGGGCAGCCCTGAACGGTCTGGCCGGAGCCATCTCTTCGCAAATCGGTACGCACCAGGTAATTATCAATGCCAGTGTGGCGCTCATGGTCGAGGGCGGCGTCATACCGGCTGATACCGCCAGTATCAATACGGCCGTTCAGCAGATGATGAACGAACTTTTTGCCGCAGGTGCCGCGGGGGCGGAGGCGTCTTACGTAACATTCAGGACGGAGAATGTGGGCGAAGTAGAGGCGGAAAATCCCGCTAACTTCGTAATTCCCGGCTACCTTGTTATGTTTGTCTTTTTTGCCGCCGCCGTGACCGCGGAGACACTCGTTCGCGAGCGCCAGAACCATACTCTGGAGCGGCTGCTGACTACTTCGGTAAGGCGGGAGTCCATTCTGGGGGGTGTCTTTACCGGTACGGCACTCCGGGGCCTGATACAGATAGTCATATTCTGGGTGGTGGGCATCTTGGCTTTTAATGTCGACCTGGGATTGTCCCCGCTGGCCGTTATCATCCTCTCTATACTGATGGTCATTATGTCCTCGGCCTTTGCCGTGATGCTGGCGACACTGGCCAGGACGCAGCGCAGCGCGGGCTCGCTGGCTACCATTACGGGGCTGTTGCTGGCACCCCTCGGCGGGTGCTGGTGGCCGTTTTTCCTCTACCCGGACTGGCTCCAGACTATCGCCAGGATAACCCCCCACGCCTGGGCGACCTCCGGGTTCAATAAGCTGATGGTCTTTGGCGCCGATTTCAGCTCTGCGGTGCCGAATATGTTAGCCCTGCTGGGATTCGCCGTGGTCTTCGGGGTGGTAGCCGTCTGGCGGTTCCGCACCAGCGCCGCGTAAAAGGAGATGTTTTATGAGTTTAAAGTTGCCACTTGAGGAAGCCAAACGGAAAGCACTGGAGTACCTGCACAGGAGCCACTGAGGGCCGGCCGTCCTGCAGGTCATGTGGGAAGCATACGGACTGGGTAACGAGGACTTTCTCTGGGCGGGCACCGCTTTCCATGGCGGAATCGCCGGCCAGCAGCAGGCACCCTGCGGCGCAATATCGGCCGCGGCAATAGCTCTGGGACTGCGGCACCGCTGCTCTCTGGATGATAAAGAGAAAGCCAAAGCGGGGAAGAAAGCGGCTATTGCGGATACCGCCGAGTTGGTTGGGAGTTTCAACGAGAAGTTCGGTGATATTTCGTGCCTGGGGCTTATGGGCGTAGACCTGTCCGGTGAAGCGGCACTGAAACAGGCGGTAGAATCGGGCCTCTTCGAGAAGTGCGATAAATACGTTGAGTTCGTTGTCGAGAAGCTCTACGAACTGGAGGAAAAGCGAAGCTCACCCGAAACGGGCACCTAAGTACCGCTTATCATGTAGTGAGTGGTGCCGCCGATAGTGGTCTTGCTTCTCACGGACAGGATTAAATGTATCAGGTTAAAGTTTTCATAATTGGTGTAGATGTCTATGCCGTCAATGGTCGATGGCAGAAGGCCTGTGTAAATAGTAAATTCGTCATGCATAACTAATTACTTAAGTCACTTTGAATGGTTAGCCTGTGTTCAATCCTTTAAAGAATTTATTATCGGTGTTTTTAAGAAGGCTTTGACAACGGCAGGGTCGAACTGGGTGCCGGCGCACCTTTTAATCTCGGCGATTGCCTTGGTCGCGGCCATAGCGGCTCTGTAGGGACGGTCTGAAGTCATCGCATCAAATGAATCCGCTACGGCCAGGATTCTAGCGCCGAGGGGTATCTCTTCGCCGGCTACTGTCTGGTTGAGGCCGGTTCCATCGTACCTGTCATGGTGATGCCTTATGGCCTGGGCTATCGTGTCATTCACCAGTGGTTGTACGATGCCGGGACCTATATTGCAGTGTGTCAGGATATAATTATATTCCGTAGGCGTCAGCGTGCCCGGTTTATTTTGAACACTCTGGTCAATGCCAATCTTGCCGATATCATGCAGGAGGGCGGCCCAGCGCAGATTTTCCAGTTCCTCACCCGTTAGACCCAGAGCCAGTCCTGTATCGACGGCTATTTTGGTCACTCTCCGTGAATGACCTGCCGTGTATTTGTCCTTGGCTTCCAGAGCACCTACCAGTGACTCAACGGCGTCGATGAAGAGCTCCTGGAGTTCTTTGGCCTGTTCTTCCACCCTACCTTCGAGCACCTGCCTCTTCTCCTTCAGGTTGAGCTCCAGCCTTCTCTTTTCCAGTACCATCTGGATATTAGCGACAAGCTGTTTGACGTCAAATGGCTTGGTAATGTAGTCCTGAGCTCCATTTTTCATGCAGTTGACAATGGTATCCGGGTCCACGACGGCAGTGGCCATGACAACCGCGGTATCAGGGAAAGATTTTTTAAGCTGGGGCAACAGTTCGCTGCCTGATGTACCCGGCATCATGATGTCCAGAATAACCAGGTCGGCCGGATTGTTTTGAAGAGAGCCCAGCGCCTCTTCGGCATTACCGGCCTCTTCACAATCGAAGCCGTTGACTGTCAAGCATCTATTCAGGCTTCTCCGTACCATTTTCTCGTCATCCACAATAAGAATTGACTCTTTGGAAGGTGCTGTAACCATTTTGTTATTCCCCTTTTTACTTCATTTCCCCTGCGAGTATTCGCTGGTGCCCGTTTATTTCTGGTTCTATCTTCATTCCTTTTCTCTGCTAAACCGTTTGGGGCGCAACAGGCATTCTAATGGAGAATGTGGTGCCTTGGTTTACCCGGGTTTTAACGCTTATCTTGCCGCCGTGCTTGACGACTATCCCGTAGCAGATGCTCAGACCGAGGCCGGTGCCCTTGCCGATATCTTTGGTGGTAAAGAAGGGGTCGAATATCCGGGACAGCAAATGCTTCTTAATCCCGCGCCCGTTATCCTTAAAATGAATGTTGATGTGGTTGTTGACCCTTTCCGTTGTCACGCTTAGCTTGCCCGGCCGGTTGGCTTCCTTGATAGCGGCTTCGGCGTTCAAGATGAGGTTCAGGAAGACCTGCTGGAGCTGGAATTTGTCTATAGGAATGTCCGGCAGGTTCTCCTGAAGCTTCGTAGCCGCGGTGATATTGCTTACCTTTTCCTCGTATTCGCGCAGTCTCAGGACGTCTCTAATGACCTCGTTAGTGGATGCCTGGCCGTTTTCATAGTTGTTATTGCGGGCAAAGAGGAGGACGTTTTTCACGATACTGGCGGCGCGTTTAGCCTCGCTGTAAACGCACTGTAAGTCCTCCTTATGCTCTTCCGAAAGGTCGCTATCCATGAGCAACTGTGATAAGGCCAGGACGCCGGTTAAAGGATTATTGAGTTCATGTGCCAGGCCGGCGGCCATTTCTCCTATCGAAGCCAGACGGTCCGTGAGATATAGTTTTTCTTCCTCTTCTCTTTCCTGGGAGACATCGGTAAAGGTGAGCAGCGTTCTCCCTCCGTCCATTTTAGTGATAACGCAGGCGATTCTCTTTTCAAGGTCTTTTGCCTGATACCTGAATTCCAGCGTATTATTCTCTTTATTCCCCTGTTTTACGGCCTTGTACAGGTTGAACAACTGGTTTACGGGTATTATTTCATTAAGTAGTTTATTCGCAATCGCTTCCTTGCCTGTATGGGAAATCTTATAGAAAGCCTCGTTGGCAAGTAATATCCGGTCGTTGCTGTCGATAACGAGCACTCCCTCCGGCATGGTGGCCAGGATACGCTCGATTAGTTGTTTGTGAACCTGTAATTTGCCTTCCACCTCTTTCTGTTTGGTGATATCGCGCTGGACGTCGATATATGAACAGATTTCACCTTTCTCGTCGAACAAGGGGGTCAGCCGGCAATCGCAGATGATAGTCCTGCCGTCTTTGCACTGTTTGGTGGCTGTCGTACTCCAGACTTTGCGGCTTGCGAGCGTTCGGAGTATTTTCTGCCTTGCTTTCTTGGAAACGGGTTTGTCGTTGAAGATTCCCAGGCCTTTGCCCAGCACCTCTTCTATGGTGTAGCCGAATAAGTCCTGTGCCGCCTGGTTCATATAAGTAATCTTGGAATCGGGGTCGGTAAAGATTATGGAGTCCGATACCTGCCGTGTGACGGAACTGAGAAGTCTTAGCTGTTCCTCCGCCTGCTTTAGCTGGGTTGTATCGGTGGTCAGGATAATCATACATGGTTCGTTGCCCAGGCTGACAAGCTCCGCAGAAAAGAACCCGGTACGAATCTCACCTGACTTTGTGCGGAACTGAGTGGGTTCGTTGTGAACTCTACCCTGCTCCTGTAGCATCTGCAATACTTGGTTGCGGTGTTCCTCGTCCTTCCAGATGCCCAGTTCCATTGAACTGCGGCCGATTACTTCTTCACGGGTGTAGCCTTTATCCCTGAGGAAGCTTTCATTGACTTCAATAAATGTGCCGTCTTTAAGTCGGCTGATGGACATTGAGCCGGGGCTGGAGCGGAAGGCTGCGGAGAACTTTTCTTCAGATTCCCGCAAAGCTTCCTCGGCCCGCTTGCGCTCGGTAATGTCCCGGCACACGCAAAAAATCAGCTTTTCTCCCGCGAATACAGCCCCATTGGTGCTTATTTCAACGTCATAGATGGTACCATCTTTACGTCGGTGTTGCGTCTCGAAGTGGTCGCCGGTCTCATCAATACTCCGGATCATATCAAGCACTTGCTCATGCGGAAATTGAAACTCCCAATCCCACACTTGGAGTCGAAGGACTTCCTCGGAGGAGTACCCGAGCATCTCGGCAAATCGCTGGTTAGACTCATATACGTTGCCATTCTGATCAAGGACAACAATCCCGTCCCCTGACTGCTCGATCAGGATACGCCGCCGGAGCGCTTCGTTAGCCAGTGCTTCCTCCGCCCGCTTGCGCCCGGTGATGTCGCGGACAAATACGAACATTTGCCCTTCACCTATATTCAGATAATTTACACTAATTTCCATATTAATTATCTTGCCGTCTTTTCGTTTATGCTGCGTCTCGAAACGGTCTGAGCCATGCTCCA
>DAOUEB010000090.1:0-10150 GCA_034430675.1 Dehalococcoidales bacterium | reverse complement strand
GCCATCCGTTCTCTGGAAATAGGCAGATACGGTTTGGGATTCGCCAGGGACTTCAATGATAAATCACTTGATGAACTCATGGCGCTGTTAAATGAACCCAGCAGCGAGCGCCAGTTTATCATGTACGAAGCTCTGCGCAAGGGCGCCGGTGTCCAGGAGCTTTACGAGAAGACCTATATCAAACCCTGGTTTATTGAACAAATGAAAGAGCTCGTTGAGCTTGAAGAACAAATACTAACATACAGAGGCAAAAGTTTACCGGATGAATTGCTGGTTAAGGCAAAGAAGGACGGCTTTGCCGACCGCTATCTTTCGCAGTTGCTCGGTATAACGGAAAAGGAAATAAGGCAGAAACGCCTTTCTCTCGGTGTTAAGGAGGCGTGGGATGCCGTGCCGGTGAGCGGTGTCGAGAATGCCGCCTATTACTACTCGACTTATAACGGGCCCGATAAAATATCGACCAGCGACCGCAAGAAGGTAATGATTCTTGGAGGAGGTCCCAACCGCATCGGTCAGGGAATTGAGTTCGATTACTGCTGTGTGCATGCTGCTTTCACCCTGCATGATGAGGGCTACGAGACGATAATGGTCAACTGCAATCCGGAAACCGTTTCCACCGATTACGATACCTCGGACAAGCTGTATTTCGAGCCTCTAACCGTGGAAGATGTATTGAGTATCCACGAAAAGGAGAAACCGGAGGGTGTTATCGTTCAATTCGGCGGCCAGACACCGCTGAACATTGCCAATGAACTGGCCGAGGCCGGTGTTAATATTCTGGGGACTTCCCCCGAATCCATTGACCTTGCTGAAGATAGAGACAGGTTCCGTCATAGAATGGAAGAATTGGGTATACCGATGCCTGCTTCGGATATGGCTAGTAATATGGCCGAAGCTCTTGAAGCTGCCCGGAAAATAGGTTATCCCTTGATGGTGCGGCCGTCCTACGTGCTCGGGGGTCGCGGCATGCAGGTGGTCTATGACGAGGATATGCTCAGGGAATATGTCGCCGCGGCGGTAGGCGTTACTCCGGATAGACCAATCCTGATTGACAAATTCCTGGAAAACGCCATTGAAGCCGAAGCTGACGCCGTTGCCGATGGTACTGATGCCTTCGTACCGGCTGTTATGCAGCACATCGAGCTGGCCGGGGTACATTCGGGCGACTCCGCCTGTGTCATTCCACCCGTAAGCCTGGCGCAGGAATACATTGATACGATTAATACCTACACGCGGAAAATCGCCCAGGAGCTGAACGTGGTAGGGCTGATGAACATGCAGTACGCCATTGCTGATAATGTTGTCTATGTACTGGAAGCTAACCCCCGTGCTTCCCGCACCGTCCCGATAGTATCAAAAGTATGTAATGTTTCCATGGCACGCATCGCGACACAGCTAATGCTGGGCAAACGGCTGAGTGAACTTAACCTCAAACCTCTGGTAATACCCCACTTCGGGGTTAAGGAATCGGTCTTTCCGTTCAACATGCTGCCCGAGGTAGACCCGTTACTCGGACCGGAGATGCGCTCCACGGGTGAGGTGCTTGGCATCGCCAATGCTTTCGGGCTGGCCTTCTTCAAGGCACAGCAGGCAGCCCGGCAGTTTTTACCGACGGAAGGGACGGTGTTGATAACAGTCTCTCCTCAGGATAGACCGGCGGTATATGATGTTGCCCGGCAGTTTGCCGAGCTGGGTTTTAAGATACTGGCTACTCAAGGCACTCACGAGTTCTTGACTGGTAAAGACATAAACACGCAGTTGATACTGAAAATGTATGAAGGGCGGCCTAACATTGTTGATGCCGTCATGAACGGGGAGATTCAGTTGGTAATCAATACACCGAGCGGTAAGTTGAGTCAATACGACGATTCTTATATACGAAAAGCCGCTATAAAATACAAGGTGCCTTACATAACGACGCTGGCGGCAGCGACGGCCGCCGTAAAGGGTATTGCGGAATATCGCCAATACCAGCCTGAGGTTAAGTCGCTACAGAGCTATCACGCCGAGATTACATAAGGACTATTTCAGGAACAAACTATAGTGTTTTGGCTACCATTTTCTTAAAATTTCTTTTGGGCATCTGTAACCAATCAGAATTCAGTTCGTAGCCGAGAATTTCTTTAACATAGCACGTTCTAGCGGTTGAGCCGGCCTGGAGGACGAGCGCCGTGGCTTGACCGGCCAGACACAGTACCCTCTCGCCCTCGGGGATAAGGCCATGTTTTACGGCAAGCACCAGACATCCCACGCAGACACGGAATCCCTGGCTTAATATCAGCAAAAGGGACAGGTCTACCCCGACATCGAGACTTAAAGGGTCAATATGTGCCGGAAGCCAGGGAAGCAGCATGTCTCTGAGAAACTTCTGGTGGGGAGACGGGGATGCGGGTTCTCCGAGTTTCAGGTCATCATTGAGATAGCAAACTTTTATACCTTTTTCTTCGAGTTCCTTCCGGGTTTCATCGTCGATAGACACATTCCTCCCCCCAATTGTTCCCCCCTTGGGATTGGTCACCGCCGCAATATCGAGCTTGAGCTTGAGATTTTTAGTCGCTTCCAGAAATTTCCGCAGCGTGTACCCGCTGGACCAGGCTATCATCACGTGATGTAGTCCCAGGGTTTCTATCTTCCTGGTGACAAACTCTATCATCGTGTCGGTATTTGACCTGCCCGGTTTTTCGAAATATAGAATTTCTTTAATCTCCATATTTTTTCCCTTTTTAGTGGCCATTTGATTATCCTTTCCTGAGGTTGTTGAGCAATTACATGGTAAAGAACTCTATATGTCATTGCGAGCGTAGCGAAGCAATCTCCGAACTAGACTTAAAATATTGATTGAGATTGCTTCGGGCTTCGCCCTCGCAATGACAGAGTGTTACTAAACACTCCTCCGCTTGTGCCTGCCGTATTATCCCAGCAGCCTGATGATTTCGGTCGCGTCAGGCAATTTCTCAAGCTGGCCGACCATTTCTATTACTTTATCAACCGTATCAGCGGGCAGCGGTTTTATAGAGCAGGCAGCGCACTCCCTGAATTTTACCGTGCAATCCTCAAATGTCATCGGCCTTTCAACGCTGCCCAGGCAGTGTTCCACCTCCTCGGTGTACTCCGTCCCGTCTTTCATCGTTATTATTACCCCACCCGGCCCGACACCGTGCCGGTTCATAGCAGGGTCAAGCCTGGCAGTTACTTTCCGGGCAACTCTTATTATATCCTGACTTTTGATAGCTTCATCGGTAAAGTCTTCTAAAGTGACTTTACCCTTGACCAGAGCTGTGGCCACTACCCAGGGTACGCTGAACTGGGCATCAGTAATCGTCCGCGGGGCGCACTTGACTTCCGGGGGCTGAGATAAACCGTATACTGAATCTCCACCATATACCGTGATATCTCGTATCCGGTCGGGAATAATATCGTGTTTTGATGTTAAAGCGAGTGCTGCATCGATGCAGGCGTGGGTGAGACCGCAGCAGGGATACGGCTTATCCCCTATGTTTACTCCCTCAAATTTTTTCCCTAAATCCGCGGTCAGTATTGTAACGTCGTAATCTCCCCCCATGTATAGGTTGAACAGCCCGGTTCTCCCTTCAAGAGAGTCCCTCTCACCCGTAATCCCCCTCTCGGCCATCAGGGCAGCCGTGATGCCGGCCTTTACCGCCAGTCCCGGCCCCATCCTCTTAGCCAGTGCGCCATCGCTCACGCCGGAACCGGCGCCGCCGCATTGGTGGTAGGCTAGACCCAGGGCGTTAACCATTTTCTCTTCGTCAAGACCCATTATCCTCCCGGCCATGGCGGCGGCCCCCAGGAAGCCGAACAGGGTTGTAGGGTGCCAGCCGGAGCTGAGAGCGCTGGTTCCCGGCCTACTCGCCAGTCCCAGCCTGGCCAGGAAATCGCCACCCAGGGCGATAGCCGTGATTAGTTCCCTGCCGCTGGCTTTTCCCATCCGCTCGGCCACCGCGAAACAGGTTGATACGGCTACGCATCCGATATGAACCAGGGCCACCTGATGGCCGTCGTCATAGTCCAGGGCATGTATCATCGTGCCGTTGACCTGGGCCGCATTGGGGGCCGGGCACTTTATCCCGTAGGCGATGACGGTGCTTTGCTCGCTGCCTCCCCACTCCTTGACCATATCTACCAGTTCGCCGACGCCGGCCTTCGACGAACCGCCCAGCGCTGTAGCCAGGCTATCCAGTACCTCTTTCTTGGCCGATTCTACGGCAGCGCCGGGGATATCCTCATATCTGGTACCGGTAAAGTTTCTAACAAAATCAAATATAGCAGCCATTTATTTACGCCTCTTGTTTATTCAGGCAGCCGGAATTACAGCTAACAGGTATATTTAGGTGACGCCGCCGCCGAGCGCTACTACCTCGCCGGTTATGTAGGTTGACATGTCGGAAACCATGAAAAACGCTAGGTCGGCAGCCTCTTCAGGTGTACCGAGCCGACCCCAGGGTATATGCGTACCTAATGCCTCGTGGTCTTTCTTTCTGGCTTCTTCCCAGGTGATGCCTTCGGCCTCTGCCATTTTAGTAAAGGAGTCGTCTCTCAGGTTTGTCACTATCATGCCCGGGTTAATGCCGTTGACATTTATTTTATACTGCGCCAGCTCCAGGGCCAGGCTCTTCGTCAGCCCGATGGTACCGTATTTGGCGGCGGAGTAGGCGGCGCTTCCCGGTACGCCGTGCGTTCCCGCCAGTGAGCAGAATATAACAATCCTGCCGCCTTCTCCCCTGGCTATCATACCCCTGGCCACCGCCTTGGTAATCAGAAAGGAGCCGACTAAATCTACGTCGATAATAGCCCTTATATCTTTCTCCGAAAGGTCAACGACGGGGACGCCTACCGGTCCGCGAATGGCGGCGGCGTGCACCAGTATATCTATCTTCCCGAATTTTTTCAGGGTTTTAACTACAGTTGCGTCAATCTCTTTACTGACGCTGATATCCATTGTCACTGCCAGGGCTTTCCTGCCCAGTGCCTCGATTTCAGTGACAATCGCGTCTAATCCGCCCCATCCCTCGTCTCCGGGGAAAAGGCTTTTGGGTGTGGCAAACTTGTCAGTAACGACAACATCAGCCCCTTCCCTGGCCAGACGCAGGGCAATGGCATGTCCCATGCCCCTCTTGCTGGCGGCTCCGGTAACCATGGCTACTTTGCCCTTAAGGCTGCTCATAGTATGTACTACCTCCTTCTAACATGGCCAGAGCTCTTGAGCTACATCGTCCAGCCCCAGTTCTTTTAGCTTCTTTTCACTGGGCCTGGCTGTTTCAAGGTCCCAATCCATTGCAGCTAAATATTCCTTAACGAGCGTGTCAGCATCAACCGTTATCCCTGCCAGGGGGCCCTCTTTCTGCGGCGGTTTGCCAAGTATTCTGCCGGGGATTTCGTACTGTAGCAGATTTAATCCTTCGCGGATATTGAAAGCCTGCCGGACATTTTCGATTCTCTCTCCGGTTACCAGTAGCTCGTCGGTAGTTATATCCCATCCGGTGACCGCTTTTATGAACTCGGTCATGACGTGATTGCTGGGCAGAGAGCCCATGACGAAGAGACACATGCCGCAACACATCAGAGCATGTTGGTGGCAGGTACCTGTTTTATGTGCCTGCCCTCTACCGCTAAACGAACCCCGGTCGTATTCGGGCATCAATTCCTGACTGAATCCCTCAGAGCCTTGAGTATGGCGAGCCGGGGTGGCATTGGCGATATAGGTCGCCGGCCAGTGAAAGCCGGCCATCGGACTGTGTGCCGGGATCTCCTGCCCTTGAATATGGATGGCATATTTCTCGGCGCCCTTGCCGATTTTCTTAGCGGCTATTTTTACGCCGTCGGCCAGTATATCGCCGAAGCCTTCTCTCTTAACCATTTTCTCCAGCATAGTCACCAGTGATTTATGATTTCCCCAGGTCATTTCAATACCGCCGGTATCTGCCTTACTAACCAGCCCGTTCTCAAAACATTCTATGGCAAAAGCCATGATTGCCCCTGCGGAGATAGTATCAATCCCGTAGCGATTACAGATATCGTTTGCTTTCATTATTGATTCAATATTGTTATTGAGACAATTGGTTCCGAACATGGCGATTGTCTCGTATTCGGGTCTGAAAGAGCCTGCTTCGTATTTATATTCTCCGGTACCCTCTTTCATAATCGCTTCGCAGCCTATAGGACACATGTAACAGGCCTGCGACTTCAGCTTGCGGGCATCAAAGGGGTCGGCTCCAAGGGGGTTGGCATCGGGGAAATCGTTTACCGCCACCCCTCCCCAGTTTTTTACGGGTGAATCCCCGCTTTCAGCCGACTGGACAGTAACGAATGACGTACCGTATTTCCTTAGCCAGTCGATGTCTCCACCCAGTTGTGCCAGGTACTTTTTTCTTAATTCTTTAACGCCTTTTCCATCGGCGACTGGTACCGACATTTTACCTTTTACGGCCACCGCTTTGAGCCTCTTTGAGCCCATAACGGCCCCCAGACCAGAGCGACCCGCGGCGTTGCCTTTGTTGTGCATAATACAGGATACTCGCGAGAGCTTTTCCCCCGATGGCCCGATGCAGACTGAAGCTACTTCCTTGCCCAGTTCAGTTTTCAGGGTATCCTCGGTTTCGTAGGTATCCCTGCCCCATAGATGCGTGGCGTCTCTCAACTCTGCTTTGCCGTTATCAATAAGGAGATAAACCGGCTTTTCAGATATGCCCGTGAATAATATGCCGTCGTAACCGGAGAATTTCAGGTAAGCGCCGAAATACCCGCCCGAATTGGCATCACTCCAGCACCCCGTCAGCGGCGACTTTCCTACCACGGTGAATCTCGTACCTGAAATGGCGTTGGTGCCGGTAAGCGGGCCGGTTAGCATGCCCAAAATGTTATCCGGGCCTAACGGGTCAACACCGGCCTTCTGCCGGCTGAAGATAATCCTGGCACCGATACCGTAACCGCCGATGAAATCACGGCACAGTTTTTCGTCCGGTACCTCGTCCTTTAACTCACGTCTTGATAAATCTACGTTCAGTATTTTCCCCATGTAACCTCTGGTCATGCATTCCTCCTGAGTGATTTCGCTTATTCCCGGTAATTATGATTATGCAATACAATGGCCGTCCAGTTATTATATAATATTAGTCGTATAAAGCTAAAGGAGGCGGAAATTGTTACTTGCGAATCGAGTGGCGATTGTTACCGGAGGTGCCAGAGGAATCGGGAGGGGCATCGCCCTTAAGTTTGCCGAGGAGGGTTGTGACATAGTCGTCAATGCCCTGCACATCGAGGGCGCCCGCAAAGTTGCGGATGAGGTCAGGGCTCTGGGGCGCGAGTCCCTGGCGATTGGGGCCGATGTCTCAAATAGCGCCGAGGTAAACGATATGGTAGCCCGGACCATTAAAAAATTCGGCAAAATTGATATCCTGGTCAATAATGCGGGTGGGATTTCTTTGGCGAAAGGAGGGGCTATCGAGGATGTAACTGAAGAGGATTGGGACAGGATTGTCGGCATTAACCTGAAAGGCCAGTTTTTATGTTGCCGGGCAGTTGTGCCCTATATGAGAAAAAATAAGTACGGCAAGATTATCAATGTGTCTTCCATGGGCGCCATTCATCCGCCCGCACCCATCGTTCATTACCATTCGGCAAAAGGAGGGGTCCTTTCGTTGACAAGCAACCTGGCTTTTGAACTGGCTCCTTTTAATATCACGGTAAACGCTATTCTGCCGGGTCCGATTCGTTCGGAATTTTTTAACGAGATGCTGAAGGATATGTCAGAAAAAAAGGGTGAAGCCTTTTTCACCGTGCTGGGCAAGGGGGTCCCGATGCAGAGAATGGGTATGCCCGGGGAAATAGCGGGAGTGGCTCTGTTTCTGGCATCTGAGCTTTCATCTTATGTTACCGGCGAATCAATAAACGCCGGGGGAGGATTACCTTTGACGCCACGTGATGACGTCGGTACCGGATAGTTGAAGACGCTACAAAGGAGGGAAAAATGAAAAAAGATTGGCGTGAACTCATAAGTCAACCAAAGTATGGCATGAAAGTAGAAAAAGATGTTTTTGTACCCGTGCGGGATGGAGTCCGCCTGGCAGTGAATGTCTATCGCCCGGATGCCAGAGGTAAGTTCCCGGCTTTGTTTGCTATGGGAGGTTATGGTAAAGAACTACAGGAAGTATTGATTCCGCCGCAGCCGCTTTATAAAAGTGCCGTCTGGGACGGCAACATAGAAGCCGGCGATACTCACAACATAGTACCAAGGGGCTATGTCCATGTTATTGCGGACGCTAGAGGGACCGGTCAATCGGAAGGTGAATTTGTCGGAATGTCGACGCAGCAGGAAGGGAAAGATGGCGCTGACATTATAGAATGGATAGCCAGCCAGCCCTGGTGCGATGGCAATGTGGGTATGATAGGATACTCCTATTACGGCAATATGCAATTAAAGGTTGCTATCCAGCAGCCTCCTCATCTTAAAGCTATTTTTGTATCCCATATAGCGGCTGACTTTTATCGCGATTTTGCCTATTCCGAGGGTGTCCTCAGCTTGTTCCTGTACGGATTGTGGGATGGCCGCCATGGAACAAGTGGATTTGCGCCTAAAAACGCCGTATCGCAAATGGTAAAGACCCTGCCCAGAGATGAATTTGAGCGCCGGCGCAATGAACTCTTAAACCACCCCGATATCAAACACTACCCTAATTTATATCACCTGCTGAAGTATCCTCAGAAAAACCCGAGTTTCTTCGATATAGTGATGAATCCATTCGATGGTCCTTTCTGGCGGGATAAATCGGTTTACCCATTCTTTGATAAGATAAAAGTCCCTACCTACGTAATCGGAAAAACCGGAGGGGCCAAAGGCTTCTGGGACGTTTATACTGGCATAAATACCATCAAAAAACTATTCGTGAAACCAACCGGACCCGAAGAGCGACCCTGGAGAGAGGACATAGAACTGATTTTAAGGTGGCACGACCACTGGCTTAAGGGTAATGATACCGGTATTATGGATGAGCCGCCTATCAAGCTGTTTGTCCCGGGAGCCAACCGGTACCGTTATGAGAAGGAGTGGCCGTTAAAGGGAATTGAATATACTGATTGTTATCTGCGTCGCTGGGAAGGGCTTTCCTTTGAGCCTGAGCTTTATCAACCGGAGCCTGACTGCTTCTTACAGCAGCCACTGCACCTGTCCACCAAGAGAGATTCGGTTAAATATGTCAGCCCTGCCTTGCCGGCAGACCTGGAGGTGATAGGTACGGCCGCTTTGAGCTTATTTGCCTCCGTTGACCAGGACGATGCTAACTGGATAGTTAAACTATCCGATGTAGCGCCAACTGGTAGAGAGGCGACTGTGTCTAAAGGTTGGCTGAAGGCATCCCATCGGGCTCTGGATGCCACCAAGTCAAAACCATACAGTCCCTATCATCCCCATACCAGCGCGGAGCCGGTTAAACCGGGTGAGATAAATGAATACGCGATAGGTCTGGGCAATATCATCAATGTCTTTAAAGCAGGTCATCGGATTAAACTGGAGATAGAAAGCCTGGAATCCCCCAGAGACCCCGAGATACAGATTCACTATCACCCCCATTTAAATAGTTCCAAGACCACGCTTCATAAGATTTACCGGAACAGGGAACACCGGTCACACCTGATACTGCCGGTTACCTCGGGGAAAGAGGCAGTGCTGGAGATAATGAGTGATGATAATTTCCAGGGAGGAGTATAGAGGGCGTTCAAATAAGCGGCAGGACAGTCGTCATACCTAAAAGGGGATGCTGATAGTGGCAGAAGGGGAAACGTTCATCAAAGGGCTCGGTTTTTGTGGCGTTGAACCGCTCGCCGGCTCAAATGCCGCCGCGGTCGATGTTTGGGATGATGCAGGAATCATCCGTTCTAAAAGCATACATTTTCGGCTAATCCCCGGTTCCCAGCTTCGTGGTGAGCCGCACAGGAATCGATCCTGTAACCTGCTGATTAAGAGTCAGCTGCTCTGCCAGTTGAGCTAGCGGCCCATGTTTCACAATGTGGAGGGTATTTACCTCCCTTTTTAGCTTTGAAATCCTGTAATTATATCTTGACAATTACTGTTAACTTTTACAAATCAGGTGGTCAATTAGACTTCCTTATTCGCTCAACTTTCGAAATCTTTCACCCC
>DAOUEB010000089.1:0-4795 GCA_034430675.1 Dehalococcoidales bacterium | reverse complement strand
AGGAGGGGCTGCTCGCCGCAGGGGTTGGTGCTCTCAATCTTGCCGAGGTGGGCGGTGGGGTTGTCCTCGTTGATGCGGTCGATAAAGACGATGCCGGGGTCGCCGGTCCGCCAGGCCATGTCTATAATCTTGTCGAACACCTCTTTTGCGTTGAGCTTACCGGCGACTTCTTGAGTATGGGGGTTGACCAACTCGTAGTCAGTCCCCGCCTTGACCGCTTCCATAAAGTCGGCGGTCAGCGCCACGGAGATATTGAAGTTAGTCAAAGCGTTCATATCTTCTTTAGCGGTGATGAACTTTAAAATATCGGGGTGGTCGATATTCAGGATGCCCATGTTGGCGCCCCGCCGTGTGCCCCCCTGCTTGGTGACGTCGGTTACGGTGTCAAACGCCCGCATAAAGGAAACGGGGCCGCTGGCAACGCCGCCGGTAGAGCCGACCATGTCATTTTCAGGGCGGAGGCGGGAGAAGGAAAAGCCGGTGCCGCCGCCGCTCTTGTGGATGAGGGCGGTGTACTTGACGGCATCGAAAATGGACTCCATGGAGTCGTCAACGGGGAGGACAAAGCAGGCTGAAAGCTGGCCGAGCTCCTTGCCGGCGTTCATCAGGGTGGGGGAGTTGGGCAGGAACTCCAGGTTGGCCATCAATTTATAGAAATCGTCTTCCACGGCTTTAACATCGGCCTCGGGGTTATAAGTAAGCTCCGCCCGGGAGACAGCGTGAGCTACCCGGTGGAACATCTCCTCCGGTTTCTCAATAACGTTGCCCTGTTTGTCCTTTTTGAGATACCGCCTTTCCAGTACATGACGAGCCGTATCGGTAAGGTCTATGCCTGTTATGGTCTCTTTCTGCGTTTTAACTTCCGTATCGGTTTCCATTTCTGCTTTGACCTCCTCTTTTTGTACCGGTTCCGGAGCTTCCTGCTGCGGTTTAGCCTCGTTAAGGACTTCCATAACCATAGCCTCTATTTCGGTTTCGGTGGGCAGGCGCTGCTGGCGGCGGGCCCGCTTGTCCACCAGTTCTTCCATGCCCGGCAGGGTGGGGATGGGTTCCGACTGCGATTTTTCGAGTCGCTCGATGACCTGGGTCGTCAGCTTCTCGACGAGTCGGCGGTCCCGAATGCCCATCGACTCCGCGTTGGAGAAGACGATATTGGCTATCTGACTACGGTTGACGGGGGTCGACTGCCGTTTTCCCGATTGGTTGCCCGTGCTCATCGCCGCGTCCTCCGCTGGTTCTTTGCCGGGGCGGCCAGCTCATCGGGCGGAATTAGCGGGAGCTGGTCGGCGGAGTTCAATATCGTGTGGTTGGCCAGGTTATCGACCTCCTCTTTCAGCGTGGTGATATCCTCGAACTCACGGTAGACGCTGGCGAAGCGTATATAGGCGATGTGGTCCAGCGTTTTCAGTCGGGCCATGACCATGTCGCCGATAACGGCGCCGGGTATCTCGGTCCTGCCCGTCCGGTAAAGCTCGGCCTCGATTTCATCGGCCTGCCCGTCAACGGTGCCGCTGGTGAGCGGTCTTTTTTCACAGGCCTTGCGAATTCCCGAAAGCAGCTTGTCGCGGTCAAACTCCTCGCGTCTGCCGTCTTTTTTAATCACGAACAGGCTGGCCGGCTGCAGGCGCTCGTAGGTGGTAAAACGGGAGTCGCACTGCAGGCACTGGCGCCGGCGGCGTATGCCGTCGTTGACGTCACGCGAGTCAATAACCTTCGAGTCGTAGTGTCCGCAATAAGGACAGTTCATCGGCCAACCTCCACATCATGTGGTGTCAAGGCTTATAAGTTACCACAATATATAGTGTTTGTCAATAGTTTTTCAGGCAGTAAGTTAATAATTTTTAATAAATTTTTCTTAAATTCGTAATTCAATTTTATCTACCTCACCTCCTTAATCCCCCTCTCCTTTGACACCTCGTAAGGAGAGGGGGAAGTAAAGAAAGAGGGGCTCTGCCCCTCTTAGACGCCCCATCACATACATGGGGCTGACGCCCCGCTGAAACACCCTGAGCCTTTACCTTATAATAACGGGTAAGATATGATAGTTGTCAGGGAGTGACATATGGACTATCAGGAGGCTCTGGAGTATCTCTTAAGGTTTGCCGATTACGAGCGACTGCCTCGTTCGGGGATTGTGTGGGACTTGAGGCGCATCGAGCGGCTGCTGGAGAGAATGGGAAATCCGCAGCACGCCGCGCGGTCGGTCCACGTGGCCGGTACCAAGGGCAAGGGGAGCGCGTCCGCCATGATTGCCTCTATACTGACGCAGGCGGGCTACCGGACGGGACTTTATACCTCCCCCCACCTGCTGTCCTTCACCGAGCGGATACAGGTCAACGGTAAGCCCATCGCCGAGGACGGCTGGGCAAGTCTTACGGAATTTATAAAACCCCATGTCGAGGCGGAGAACGCTCTCGGCGACCTGGGGGAACTGACGACCTACGAGATACTGACGGCGATGGCATTTATCCACTTCCAGAATGTGAAAGTCGACTATCAAGTAATTGAGGTGGGGCTGGGGGGCCGGCTCGACGCCACCAACGTGGTGCGGCCGCAGGTCTGCGTTATCACGTCCATCAGCTACGACCACACGGATGTGCTGGGGGAAACGCTGACGGAGATAGCCGGGGAGAAGGCGGGCATTATAAAGGCCGGGGCTACCGTGGTGAGCGCACCGCAGTTCCCGGAGGCGATGGCGGTCATCGAGAGGGTATGCCGGGAGCGCGGGGTGCCACTGGTGAGGGTCGGCGCTGACGTTACCTGGCGGGAGGGCAGCTTTAACACGGAAGGGCAGTCATTTCAATTGAAGGGAATGAACCGGGATTACTTTATAAAGATTCCATTGCTCGGGGAGCACCAGGTTCAAAATGCGGCGGTGGCCGTAGCGGCTTTAGAGGTGCTGGGGGGCTTGGGCGCAGAAATATCGGCGGAGAGCATCGCGGCCGGACTGGAAAAGGTGGAATGGCCGGGCCGACTCCAGGTGTTGCGGCGGGAGCCGTGTTTAGTCGTCGACGGGGCGCACAATACCTACTCGATGCAGAAGCTGGGCGAGGCGTTGAGGCGGTATTTCAAGTACGACGGGCTGACGCTGATACTGGGCTTTTCCGGCGATAAGAATGTCGGCGGGATGGTGGCCGAGGCGGTGAAAATGACGGGGGACATCATCCTGGCGGCCTCCCGCCACCCGAGGTCGGTCAAGGCGGAGCTGCTCGTGAATGAATTTGCAAAGCACGGAGTGCAGCCGCGGGTGGCGGAGAGCGTGGCGGCGGCGGTTAAGCTGGCGCTGGCGGGGGCTGCAAAAAACGACCTCATCTGCGCGGCGGGGAGCGTGTTTGTGGTTGCGGAGGTGATGGAGGGGTTTAGGAAAATACATTAATATACGGTTGACAAATAATAAATTATATGCTATAGTTGTCAACCAGAAGATATATAGGGGGTGCAAATGATTGGTCGACGGTTACAACAATTAAGGTTAGCTCGTAACCTGTCGCTTGAAGATTTGGCAGTACAGATGGGGGGAATGGTAACAAGACAAGCTATTTCCAAATATGAACATGGGAAAGCAAATCCAACACCAACGGTCCTAGCAAAGTTGGCAAATGTGCTCAATGTAAATGCCTCTTATTTATTTACCGAACCATCTATAAATGTAGAATTCATTGCTTACAGGCAAAGTGGTCAACTATTAGAAAGAGAATCAGAGAGAATAAAGAGCAAAATAGAATGTGAATTGGAAAATAGAGTAGAAATTCTTGAATTATTAGGGAAAGTTGATGGGTCAAGAATTCCGATACAAGCTTTTCCAGTAAATATTATGGAGGATACAGAGAAAGCCGCAGAAAAACTACGTGAGTACTGGGATTTGGGTTTGGAACCAATAAGGAATATTACGGAGACACTAGAAAATAGGAATATATGTGTTATTAATGTTAAAGCCGATGATGATTTTGATGGTATTTCAGCTACAGTCTGTGACCGAGAAAATAATCTAAAAACAGTTGCATTAGTAACTAGGACAGAAGTTGACGTAGTAAGACGGAGATTAAATCTTACTCACGAGCTTGGACATTTAGTATTAAATATTAGCGAACAGTTGGATGAAGAGGATGTAGAGAATGCCGCATTTAGATTCGGCGCAGCTTTTCTTGCCCCGGCGAAAAGAATTTTTGAAGATATTGGAGAGCGAAGGTCAGCGGTACAAATACAAGAATTGTTACTTTTGAAAAGACGATTTGGGCTAAGTATACAAGCACTAATAAGAAGATTATTGGAATTAAAGATAATTAATGAATCATACTACGGCAGTTTATTCTCATTGATTAATAAATTGGGTTGGAGGAAACATGAACCTGAAGATTGGGATGTTGAGAGCTCATTTTGGCTAGAAAAGAACACGATTCGACTATTTACAGAAGGAGTAATAGATAAAAACACGGTAAAGCGGATTATTGGAGAAAATGCTCAATTCGATTTTCCTGAATCTGTGATTCAGCGACAAGAGTTCCTGAAATTACCTCTTGAGAAACGCAGGAAAATATTGGCCAAGCAAGCTGAAAAAGTAGCCAAAAAATATGAGGAGATTAAAGATGAATTTGATGGGGGTGATATAGTTGAGTACTGATAAATCCCCATCTCCGAGACGTGGTGAAATATGGAGGGTAAATTGAGGTGGACCCCATCGTTAGGACAGGATAGGGGCAATGTTAAGAGTGGGTACCGCTATCCTCAAGGGGTCTGGTGGTAAGGATTTTACCATACCTCCACTAGTGGCTTCTACCGGGGTTGATGTGAATAC
>DAOUEB010000088.1:0-1691 GCA_034430675.1 Dehalococcoidales bacterium | reverse complement strand
TAGACACCCCGCTGATTTTGGGTGAGGAAAACTAAGGGATAAGCAGCGGATGATGCGAGGGTGGCCCCGCCTACGCTAAAGCTACGGCGGGCAAGCTGGGTGGGAATAGATAACAAACGAGGGGGAGGGGGATTTAAGAGACGGATTGCTTCGTCCCGATTCCATCGGGACTCGCAATGACAGAGAGACTAAGCGATATCTTTGAGCGCCTGGGCTAAATCGGGGGGGAGGAGAGACTCAAATTCCACGTACCGGCCCGTCGACGGCAGGCGGAAGCCGAGCTTACCGGCATGCAGGAACTGCCGTGAAAGGTAGGGGGACTTTACGCCATAGGTAGTATCGCCCATTACCGGAAAGCCGATAGCCGCCAGGTGCACCCTTATCTGGTGGGTGCGCCCTGTTTCCGGCTTAATTTCCAGCAGGCTACAGTCGCCGACATACCTCACGACATGGTATTCCGTGCGAGCCTCCCGACCACGAGAGACCACCGCCATGCGCTGTCGATTCCGGGGGTCGCGCCCGATGGCCGCCTCGATAAAACCGCTCTCCGGGGTCAGCTTCCCCCTGACCAGCACCAGGTAAGACTTGGCTACGGAACGGGACTTAAACTGCTCCGATAGATTGGCCTGCGCCACCCGGTTCTTGGCCACCAGAAGCAAGCCGGAGGTGTCCTTGTCCAGGCGGTGTACGATGCCGGGTCGGAGCGAATCGCCGTTCTCCGCCAGTCCGGGCAGGTAACTCAGGACGGCATTCACGAGGGTATGTCCCGGGTGCCCCGGCGCCGGGTGCACCGCCAGTCCGGCCGGTTTATCCACCACCAGCAGGTCGTCGTCCTCATAAATGATATTCAGGGGTATATCCTCAGGAGTCAGCCGGCTGGGCGGCTCGGGGGGAATGGTGATATGTACGCTGTCGCCGGCATTCAGCTTGAGGCTCGATTTAGCCGGACGACCATTAACCGTGATAAAGCCCCCGGCGATGAGCTTCTGGGCATGGGTGCGGGAAAGCTCGGGGCACTTCTCCCCGACGAATTTGTCCAGGCGAACCCCGGAAGAATCGGCTAAAAAGCTATATTCCTTCATTCCTGATGTGTGACTGTTTTAGTCATGAAAATGAGGCAGCAGGCAATAATGATAGAACCGATGACAGTCGAAGAATCGGCAACATTAAATACTGGCCAGACTTTAAAATCAAGAAAATCGGTAACGTGGCCTATGTGGAGGCGGTCAATCAGGTTGCCAATCGTGCCGCCCATAACCAGGCCCAGACCCGTCCGGACCAGCATACTATCGTATAAAGACCAGCGGCTGCGCAGGATAAAGATGAGGATTAGAATGACAATAATGCCGATGATATCAACTACCGTTAATGTCAGGGAGTGGTCTTTGAACAGGCCGAAGGCAGCCCCGGTATTCTGGACATGGAGAATACGGAAGAATCCGACATCACCAAGTGACTGCCCTAAGGCAAGATTGGTTCTAATCCATGTCTTACTAAGCTGGTCGGCAAGAACCACGAGCAGGACGATGCCGCCGAAGACCACGTCCCGCCACTTATCTTGGGGGCGGTGTACCTTTTGCATTCTTCGCCAGCAACGCCTTACAATTCATACATAAACTTGCCTGCGGCAGCGCCTCCAACCGCTCAGGGGCAATAGGCTTACCGCAGTTATCACACATTCCGTAGGTGCC
>DAOUEB010000087.1:0-50518 GCA_034430675.1 Dehalococcoidales bacterium | reverse complement strand
GGGTCATCTGGCTCGGTTTCATCTGCAACCTGATTTTCGTCTTCTTCGCCTGGGTGGGGCAGGTACTGCCCGCGGCTGTCTTCTGGGAGGGGCAGGGGTCTTACGAAAGCATCCTGGGCTACACGCCACGGCTGCTGGGCGCCTCGTTCCTTGGTTACCTGGCCGGGGAGTTCGCCAATTCTGCGATACTGGCCAGGATGAAAATACTGACTAAAGGCCGCTGGCTGTGGAGTCGGACCATCGGCTCGACGATAATCGGGCAGGGACTGGACACCTCCATATTCATTACCCTGGCCTTCATTGGCACGGGCGCTTCCGTGCCGACAATGATACTGCACCACTGGTTTGCCAAGGTAGTCATCGAGGGCGTATGCACACCGGCCACCTACGCCATCGTCAGATGGCTGAAAACTAAAGAGGGAATCGACACTTACGATTACGAAACCAGCTATAATCCTTTTAGAATAACGGAAAAGGGGCAATCGAAATGATAGTTAAGATTCTCGGCGCGCACAATATAGAGTTACAGGACACCCGATGTATCAGCCTGTTAATCGACGATGTTATGGCAATAGACGCCGGCGCCCTTACGTCCAGCCTGTCCTTAGCGGCGCAGCAAAAGCTCAAGGCCGTCCTGCTTACCCACCAGCATTACGACCACATGAGGGACATACCGGCCATAGGCATGAATTTCTATCTTTACGAGAATACGATCGATGTCTACTCTACCATCTCCGTCCGTAAAGCCCTGTCCGAGTACATGCTGAACGATATCCTTTACCCCGATTTTATGGAGAAACCCCCGGGGAAACCGGCGATAAGGTTCAACACGATGGAATCCGGTCGTAAGGAGTCAATCGCCGATTATAATGTATTGCCGGTATCCGTCAATCACGCCGTGCCCACGGTCGGCTACGAGGTTACTTCTCCCGACGGTAAAAAGGTATTTTATACCGCCGATACCGGGCCGGGACTGGACGAATGCTGGCGGCAGGTATCGCCCGACCTGCTCATCATCGAGGTTACCGCGCTTAACAAGTATCATGATTCCGCCTTACAGTCGGGTCACCTCACCCCGGCCATGCTTCAGCGGGAAATGGAGAGCTTCCGAAAACTGAAGGGTTACCTGCCGCAGATAGTCACGGTGCATATGAACCCGCTGGACGAGAAGGAAATCAAAAAAGAAATCGACGTGGTATCCAGGGCATTAAATACGGAGATACGACTCGGCTACGAGGGAATGATTATCCAGTTGTAATGATGAGCGGAAACGGTTCAGTCAGCGAGATACGGTTTATCGTCGACCATAACGTGGGCAAGCTGGCCAAATGGCTCAGGATGATGGGCTATGACAGCCTGTTCTTTAATGGCGAAGATGACTCCCAGATGGTCAGGCAGGCCCTGGCCGAGGGCAGGATAATATTGACGCGGGACACCGGGATTATGAAGAGGCGGGTTGTTAACAACGGGCGACTCAAGGCGTTATTGATTGAGAGCGAGGAACCGGAGCGGCAGATGCGGCAGCTTATGACCGCCCTGGACCTGATGAAAGACCTGCGCCCTTTCACACTCTGCCTGGAATGTAATCATCCCCTGGTCGAGAGAAGCCATGAAGAGGTAAAAGGCCGCGTGCCGCCCTACGTTTATAAAACGCAGACCCAGTACATGGAGTGCCCGGCCTGCCGCCGCATCTACTGGCGGGGTACTCACTGGGAGGCCATGACACGAAAGCTGGAAAAACTGGCCGGCATGAATGACAATTAAATACGGCGAGGAGGCATCATTATGAATGTTTACGAAGCAGCAATAAAAAGGCGTTCGATAAGACGCTTCAAGGATAAGCCCGTGCCTTATGAAGTGCTGGAAAAGTGCCTGAACGCCGGCCGGCTGGCGCCGTGCGGGCGCAACCACCAGGTATGCGAGTACATCATCATTAACGATGCCGAAGTGCTGCCCGGTGTATTCGAGAATATCGGAGGCTCGGTGAAGCTGCCCCCTGAGAAAGGAGGCCCGCGACCCGAGAATGCGCCTAAAGCCTACGTTATTGTCCTGATAAACAAGTCGTGGGAAGGCGATGCCAACCGCCGGAGAATCTCACTCTATGACGTCGGCCTGGCGGCGGAGAACATCATACTGGTCGCCTATGAACAGGGAATCGGGGCCTGCCCGATACTGATGTTTAACGAAAGCAACCTGAAGCCTGTTCTTAATATACCGGATGAATACGACATGGCCCTGGTGATTGCCATGGGTTACCCGGACGAGAGCCCGGTAGCCGAGGTGGCTACCGACTCCGTGGAAGGCTGGCTGGACGATAATCTGGTACGCCATATTCCCAAGAGAAGGTTAGAGGATATCGTACACCGCAACAGGTTTTAGTATCAAACATATTGACCGAAGCTGAATATATTGCTACACTCAATTCAACGGGAGATTGGATACTCACTTATGAAAATCGTAACCGCCGAGCAGATGAGGCAAATCGACCGGGAGTGCATTAAACTGGGCACGCCCGCCAGTATGCTTATGGAGAACGCCGGTAAAGCCGTGGCCGAGGAAACCCGAAAAAACATGGGCGCTATGGATAAACAGCATGTCCTGTGCCTGATAGGCGCGGGGAACAACGGCGGGGACGGGCTGGTGGCCGCGCGCTACCTTCACAAATGGGGAGCAAAAGTCAGCGTTTACCTCTGCAGCCAGAGAGCCCCCGATGATAAAAACCTCAGGCTGGTGCAGGAACGCGGCATCACCTGTACCGAAGCCGCCAATGATAAAAACCTGAAAAAGTTCGACGACCTGCTGGCACCGGCCAGGTGCGTCATCGATGCGCTACTGGGTACGGGGAAGATGCGCCCGCTCGAAGGTGTCTTCCGGCAGGTGCTGGAAAGAGTGAACGCGACACGGAATAACCGTAAACTCACTGTCATTACGGTCGATTTACCATCGGGGATGGATGCCGATACCGGCGCCATCGACCCCACCTGCCCCCACGCCGATACTACGGTCACGATGGCTTTACCCAAGCTGGGCATGTTCGGTTTCCCCGGCGCGGAAAGAGTCGGCAAGCTTAAAATAGCCGATATCGGTATTCCGGAGTCGCTGGCTGAGTCTATAAAGACCGAGCTCCTTACCAGCGATTGGGCCGGAGCCACTCTACCAGCGCGCCCGCTTAACGCCAACAAGGGGACGTTCGGCAGGGTGCTGGTCGCGGCCGGCTCAATCAACTACATCGGCTCGGCCTATCTGGCCTGCAGCGGCGCCATGCGGGTGGGAGCAGGACTGGTAACATTAGCTACGGCCAACAGCCTGCAACCCATCCTGGCCTCCAAGCTGACCGAGGCAACTTTCCTGCCGCTGCCTGAATCTCAACCCGGCATCACATCGGCCGAAGCAGCCGATATCATCAACCAGCAGTGCAGTCAGTATAAGGTGCTTCTCCTCGGCTGCGGCCTGGGGCAGAACCCGTCCACCGCGGAATTCGTCACCTCCCTGCTCTCGAAGAAAGGGTTGCCGGCGCTGGTACTCGATGCCGACGCCCTCAACATACTGGCCAGGACACCCGACTGGTGGCAACGGTTTACCGGTAATGCTATACTTACCCCGCACCCCGGGGAAATGTCCCGACTATGCGGACTTTCGATTGACGAGATACAATCGGAGCGTATCGGCGTAGCCGGAAAATTCGCGGTGGAATGGAACAAGACCATCGTCTTAAAAGGGGCCTATAATGTAATTGCCAGTCCCGATGGCTACTGCCGGGTCAGTCCTTTTGCCAATCCCGGGCTGGCCACGGCGGGAACCGGCGATGTACTGGCCGGTATTATCGCGGGGCTGGTAGCCCAGGGGCTTTCGCTTGCCGATGCCGCCTGCCTGGGTGTCTACGTGGGCGGCGAGGCCGGCGAGATGATAAGGAATGTGCTGGGAGATGCCGGCATGATTGCGTCCGACCTGCTGCCGGCGCTGCCGGTGACCATAAAACAATTAAAAAATACAACCGGTGCCGGTGAAAGTTGAGGGAAACGCCATGTTGTTAGCTATAGATATCGGCAATACTAATATCACCGTGGGCATGTTCAAGGACGACGAGCTTAAGGCCACCTGGCGTATCGCTACCGGGGTCCACCGTATGCCGGATGAGTACGCCGTGATACTGCTCAACCTGCTGCGCCACGGCGGCGTGGACGTTGCCGACGTTACCAAGGGAGCGGTGAGCTGTGTCGTCCCGCCTTTGCTGACCACTTTCAACGAGCTATTCGAGAAATACTTCAATATACAACCGCTGGTTGTCGGACCCGGTGTCAAGACCGGGATACGCATCCGCATGGATAACCCGAGAGAGGTAGGCGGCGACCGTATTTCCAACACGGCGGGCGCCCTCAGCCTTTACAGCGGGCCGATAATCGTGGTGGCTATGGGTACGGCGACCGCATTCGATACAATCTCCAGGGAAGGCGATTACCTCGGCGGGGCTGTCGCCCCGGGTCTAGCCATTGCCGCCGAAGCCCTGTACACCCACACCGCGGCTCTCCCCAGGGTGGAACTGGTCCCCCCCAAGCGGGCCATCGGCACCAATACCCTGACCGCCATGCAATCCGGCATCATATTCGGCTATGCCGGGCTTATCGACGGCATCGTGACACGAATTCAGGAGGAACTGGGAGAAAAAGGAACGGTCGTGGCCACCGGAGGCTACGCCAGCATCATCGCCAGGGAAACCAGGACGATTAATCACGTTAATCCCGATTTAACACTCATCGGAATAAAAACCATCCACGCCATGAACCAGGCCTAGTCGACCAAGGAGATAACCATGTTGAAGAATAAGACCATAGTTCTGGGCATCACCGGAGGCATCGCCGCTTACAAGGCGGCGGATATTGCCAGCAAGCTGACTCAGGCAGGAGCCAGTGTCGACACAGTCATGACCGAGTCGGCTACCAGATTCATCACCCCGCTCACCCTGCGTAACCTCACCGGTCGGCCGGTGGTGACCGATATGTACGAGCTGGCCCCCGAGTACGGCGAGGAGCACATAGCCCTGGCCGAAGCGGCCGACGCGGTAGTTATCGCCCCGACTACGGCCAATACCATCGCCAGGCTGGCGGCGGGAATTGCCGACAACATGCTCGGCTGCGTCGTGCTGGCGACCGAGGCGCCGGTAATCATCGCGCCGGCCATGAACGACGTGATGTACAAGAACTCCATTACGCAGGAAAACCTGTCGAAGCTTAAAGCCAGGGGCTTCACGATTATCGAACCCGAGTACGGTCGCCTGGCCTCGGGGAAAATGGGTCAGGGACGTCTGCCCGAGACCGCTACGATAATCGAGGTTATCGAGAAGGCTCTGAGTGACTAAGGAAGATTTAACCGGCAAAAACATCGTGGTGACGGCCGGCGGCACCCGGGAGGCAATCGACCCGGTAAGATATATAGGCAATCGCTCATCCGGTAAAATGGGATACGCCGTGGCCGAAGCAGCGCGGGACCGCGGCGCTACGGTCATACTGGTGACCGCCCCAACCGCAATCCCCGTACCGGGAGGCATGGAAGTCATCCACATAAGGACAGTCACCGAGTTGAAGGAAGCCGTTACCAAAGCGGTAAAAGGGGCCGATGCCCTGATTATGGCAGCCGCCGTATCCGACTTCCGTGCAGCCAGGCCGGCGGACAGTAAAATTAAGAAACAGGGCGGGAAGCTGATACTGGAACTGGTGGAAACCGAAGACTTCCTGCCGGAGCTTCCTGCCGATTTTAAAAAGATAGGCTTCGCCGCCGAAAGCGAGGACATGGTGGCGAACGCCACGAAAAAGCTGAGAGAGAAACGACTGGACATGATAGTCGCCAACGATATTACGGCACCCGACAGCGGCTTCGAAGTGGATACCAATAAAGTGACACTGATTGATAAGAACGGAAAGGTAGAGGAACTGCCCCTGATGAGCAAGAGGGAGGTGGCGGACAGGGTGCTGGACAGGATAGCGGAATTATTAAAGGGCTAAGCCGCGTATAATACGAGGGCGGCCAGCCTTCGCTGAAGCTACGGCGGGCAAAGGGGGTGGAAAAAGATAACAAACGAGGGGCGGCGGGGGTCTTAAATTTAACAAATAAAATGGATACTTCTATTCAAGTAGTTGAAATTTCCTTGCTGAGATACGTGCCGGAACTCGTAGCCTGGGTTATCGGCCTCGTTCTGGCGATAATCATGGTGCGGCAGGGAGGCGGCAAAGCCGAGAAACTGCTACTGGCCGGCTGCAGCCTGATGTTTTTGGTCGGGATAATCTCAGTTTTACTGGGCAGCATGACGCCATGGCTGCTTGAACAGAGAATATCCGCACAGGAATTCGGCCTCATCAGGTCAATATCAATTATCCCTTCGTTAGCGGGCTTCATTTGCCTTATCCTAGCTTTCTTTGTAAGGTTCAAAACAAAGAAGCAGGAAGCGACATGATGGGTATATTTGAATATTTAATGTTTCTTCTCGGCTCTCTGCCAGCCCTGGCGCTCTGGATTGCGGTTATTATCTTCGGCATCGTCATGCTCAAGCGTGGGGGAGGACGAGCGGAACGTTTCCTAATAGCGGGGGGCAGCATTAAATTACTCGGAAACCTGCTCATTGTCCCGTCGTTTATGATTATGTCCTGGCTTTTGCGGATGGATTACAGCGTGGAATATGCCAACACGGTGAACACGGGCTACGGTATATTCCGTAACATCGTCAGCATGGCGGGTATCATTTGCCTTATCTATGCTTTCTGGGTTAAATTCAATACAAGAAATACTGAGCCAGTGGCTTCTTTACCCAATAACTAGAAAGAGAAAATCATGGCGAAAACACCAGAAATTGAACAGGAAATGGCCAAAGCCTACGAGCCGGGTAAGGTCGAGCAGAAGTGGTACGACTTCTGGATGGAGAGGGGTTATTTCAAGCCCAGAATAGACCCTAAGAAAAAGCCCTTCGTTATCATCATGCCGCCGCCCAATGTCACCGGCGAGCTTCACCTCGGCCATGCCCTGGAAAGTGCCCTGCAGGACATCATGACACGCTGGCACCGCATGAAGGGCGAGCCGACTCTCTGGCTACCCGGCGTCGACCATGCCAGCATTGCGGCCCAGGTTGTGGTGGAGAGAGAGCTGGCCAAAGAGGGACTGGACCGTCATCAGCTGGGCAGGGAGAAATTCCTGGAGAGGATGCGCCAGTGGGTGAAGGACTGCCGTCATACCATTACCGAGCAGCGTATGAAACTGGGCGCCTCCTGCGACTGGAGTCGGGAACGCTATACCATGGACGAGCGGTCGAGTCGGGCAGTCCGTACCGCTTTCGCCAGACTCTACGAGAAAGGGCTGATATACCGGGGCGAGCGGATTATCAACCGGTGCCCCCGCTGCGGCACAGCCCTATCCGACCTCGAGGTAGACCATCAAGACGTGAGCGGTCACCTGTGGTACGTGCGCTACCCGATGGTGGAAGACAAAGAGAAATTTGTTACCGTGGCCACTACCCGCCCGGAGACGATACTCGGTGATACGGCGGTGGCCGTTAATCCAAAAGATAAACGCTTCAAAGGGATGGTGGGCAAGAAGGTGATTCTACCCGCCGTGAACCGCGAGATACCCATCGTCGCCGATGAAGCGGTCGACCCCGAATTCGGCACCGGCGCCGTTAAAATCACGCCGGGGCACGACCCCGTGGACTTCGAGGTAGCCCAGCGGCAGGGGCTGCCCCTGATAAATATCCTCAACCCGGACGCCACCATGAACGAGAATGCCGGCCCCTATAATGGCATGGACCGCTACGACTGCCGCAAGGCGATATTAGAGGACCTGGAAAAAGCCGGACAGCTTGTCAGGACGGAGGACTACAGCCATTCCGTGGGGCACTGCCAGCGCTGCCAGACCGTCGTCGAGCCTATTGCCAGCCAGCAGTGGTTTGTCAAAGCGGCACCATTAGCCGGGCCGGCTCTTGCCGCCGTACGTGACGGGCAGATTAAAATAACCCCACCGCGTTTCACCAAGGTATACATCAACTGGATGGAGAACATACGGGACTGGTGCATCAGTCGCCAGCTCTGGTGGGGACACCGCATACCGGTATGGTACTGCCATGACTGCAAAGAATTAATAGTAGCCGTAGAGACTCCACAGTCATGTTCCAGCTGCGGCTCAACCAATATCGAGCAGGACCCGGACGTCCTGGATACCTGGTTCAGCTCCGGCTTATGGCCACATTCCACGCTTGGCTGGCCGGATGACACGGAAGACCTGCGATATTTTTACCCGACTTCAGTTATGGAGACGGCCTATGACCTCATTTTCTTCTGGGTAGCCAGAATGATAATGATGGGTATCGAAGACGCCGGTGACATCCCGTTCCGCACGATATATTTTCACGGTCTGATACGCGACGACAAAGGCGAGAAGATGAGCAAGACGAAAGGCAACGTGGTAGACCCGCTTGTTTTACTGGAGAAATACGGCACGGACGCCCTGCGCTTCGCCCTGCTGATGGGGACATCACCGGGAAACGACTCGCGACTGTCCACGGATAAGACGGAAGCCGGCCGTAACTTCGCCAACAAGCTGTGGAACGCCACGCGGTTTGTCGTCAGGAGCCTTGAGCCCGGCGCAAACATCGACCGGGAAATAAACCGGGATAACCTAGTGGCGGAAGACCGCTGGATTCTATCGCGACTGAATAGGACTATCGCCAGTGTCACCGGCCTTATGGAAGACTTCCAGTTCGGCGAGGCACAGAGGCAGATACATGATTTCCTCTGGGGCGAGTACTGCGACTGGTATATCGAGCTGGCCAAGATAAGATTACAGGCAAACGACACCTCACCCCTACCGATACTGGTACACGTCCTGGAGAAATCACTGCGCCTCCTGCACCCCTTTATGCCCTTCCTCACCGAGGAATTGTGGCAGAACCTGAAAAAACTGGCGAAATGGCTGGATACCGAGTCCATCATGGTCGCCGCCTACCCGGAGTCCGATGAAGCGATGCTCGACCCGGCGGCCGAATCCGAACTTGAGGCCATAATTGAAATTATACGCAGCATACGCAATACACGCGTAGAATTTAAGGTAGAAAGTAGTAAACGGATACCAGTACATATTGATGCCGGTGACCTACTCTCGACTATCAGTGCTCACGCTCAAACCATCCAGACCTTAGCCAAGGTAGACCCGCTTGCCTTCGGTGATACTAATATAGAAAGCCCGGTTCGGGGAGATGCTATGACAATTGGGTTTATACTCTCACAAGGGATTAAATTGAGCATACCCTTTTCAGGTATGTTTGACCTCGAGGCGGAAAAGGAAAGAGTAGAGAAGGAACTGCAACAGACTCAAAACGAAGCCAACCGGCTCGGAACCAGGCTTAAAGACAATGCCTTTTTAACCAAAGCTCCCAAGGCAGTTATTGAAAAGGAACGACAAAAACTTTATACTCTGAATGATAAGCTGGAAAAACTAAAACAACAGAGTGCCAGATTGTAGGAGGTGAGGTAATGTTCGAGAGAGTGCTTGTACCGCTGGATGGTTCTAAAGTAGGTGAAGCCGCTTTGCCGGTTATCGAGCAGCTCGTTGAGAAATGCGTGCCCGTAGTGAAGGTAGAAATTACCCTCCTGGGGGTAATAACGTTGCTGCGACACTGGGTGGTGGTCGGGGAGGCGAGTGCCCCGGTTTCTTATACAGAGGAAGAGCTGAAGCTTATTAAACAGAGGGTTACAGACTACCTTGTAAGGACCGGCGAGCCCCTGAAGAAACGAGGAGTCGTTATCAAGACGATGGTCAGCAGCGGAAACGCCGCCGAAGAGATACTTAAAGCCGCCGAAGAAACCAGGGCGGATTTAATAGCCATGTCAACACACGGGAGGTCGGGGCTGCGCCGCCTGGCATTCGGGAGCATTACCGATAAAGTATTGCACGGCGCCAGCGTGCCCGTACTCATGGTACGAGCGCCGGAGGGCACCGTCAACAAATAGCTGCTAAAGTGTCATTGCGAGTCCTTCCTTTGAAGGACGAAGCAATCCCAACCAGCGATAAATAGATTGCTTCGTCGCTATGCTCCTCGCAATGACATTACGGTCAGGCCGTGTCTTCCGGGGAAAGGTCGGCGGCAAGTACCTTAAAAACGCCCCTTTTCTGCCACTGTCGCTTGAGGTATCCCAGCGCTTTCTTGGTATCGCTGGCGATTTTAGCTTTTTCACACCGCTTCAGTCTGTATTTGAACAGCCAGTAGGTAAACTCCTTTAGCTCGGCGAGGGTAATAGACTTCAATTGAGCGTACCGCTTTTCCTGCCGGAAGAGTTTTAATAAAACATCCCGGGTGGTATTGTAAATCCGCTGGTAGGTCTCATCGGCGGACTCGCCCTGACTCCGGAAGCCGCGCACCCGCCTTTCTTTATCTATCTCATCCTGCACCGCCAGGAGGAGGGCTTCCTCGACGGTAACACCGTAGAAATAGTTGAGATACTGGCCGTACTTACGCTCACCGATGAGTTTTTTAACTTCCCCGGCGTGCAGCTCCAGCGGGGGTATGCCGCGAAAGAGAAGGGAGTTCTTTTCATCTTCGGGCAGGAGACCATCCACCGTCATGCAGAGTCGTTCCGCCAGCAGCAACCAGTCGAAGGCTTCCCCACCAATGAGGTAGCAATAGGTACGGTCGTTACAGACTTCCTCGGCGCTGGTCCACAGTCCGATAGCCCCGAGCAGGGCAAGATACCAGTGCTGGCCGCCGGCGACATGCTGCTTCAAGTAGCTTATGGCTTCAGCATCGCTGGCTGAGGTAGATTCCGAGGAAACTAATGGATTCTTTACCTCCGTCATGCCACCCCTTATGTCCGGGCCGGACGGGCCCGCTCCGGGAATTCCGCTTTAAGTCTTTCGTAGTAATCGAGCTTGCCGGTGGTCACCAGCTCGGTAATCTTTTTGGTAATGGCCTCGCCCGCCCCGGGGATTTCTTTAAGTCTATTTTCGGAGACCAGCTGCTCAACGGGCACGGCCAGCTCCCCGATGGCGCGCGCCACCTTCTGGTAGGCCCGTATCTTGAAGATGTTGTCCTTCTTGAGTCCGAGCATTTCGGCGATATCATTAAATATAAAGGCGATTTCTGAGTTTGTCATAGTGTTGAGCCTCTAGTTAATTTATCCTTCGTAATTCGTTAAACTTTTTATCTATCTCAGTCCTCAAGTCTTCCCCAACCTCCTGAAAAACATCTAACAACGCGTCATAAATATTGTCGCCCGCAGTAAAATTCCAGAAATCCTCACCTACCAAAATTTCACCACTCTCAAGGTCATACAATCCTTTTAACGTCCACCGTTCATATGGTTCAGGATGATAGGGGTTATATGGAATTGCCAGCCTCATAAAGACTTTAGCATTTTTATCTTGACTAAGCCTCAAGGCAGTCCATCTGAGGAGTTTTAATTTTAATGCGACAAATTCCTTCATGTTAGGTTTTACACTCGTAATATCAAAATAATTTTCTTCTTGATTTGTTTTAATAAATAGGTCAACAACAGAATCGGGATCGAGTTTAGCTTGCCCTAACTTTATTCTGCTACTAATATCTTTAGTCTGTTCTATCATGCATGGGGTGATATTACCTTCTCTCAACTTATATTGAATACTTCTTATGAACTCTTCTGTCTCTCTGTCAATTTCCCCAAGCAGTTTGTACTGCCTTTCTGCATGGTCACCCCTACCCTGAACTAGAACAACAGCAACTTGTTCCCAAATTGACATACCAAAGGTGGTATTCATTGATTGTATAAAAGAAAACATGGCATACCTATCCCTACCGAAAAGTCTATGGTGAAATGGCATATGTGATGTCTCCGGTTTATACTTTCGCAGTTTATCTCGTACTGTTGTTATAAGAAGCTCAGAAACCCTGTCCTTTGTCTTTACTGACAAGCTCATTATTATCCCTTCCTGAAATAAAATATGGATTCAAAATACTTATTAGAGTCTCGTTCTGTCCTCATTAAAACTGGCCTGTGGAAGATATCTAGTAATTCAAAACTACATTGTTTTCCAATCTCCGGATATAGATTATACTTGTCATTAGCTACAACAAATACCAATGCCCCATCACATAAATTCTTTGATATATTTTTAAAAGTATTAACTATTCCTTGAACATATTCCCTTTTTGCATTGCCATTTTGTCCTTTAGTAGCAGGCCCTATCTCTAATTCATCCTGTCTTAAAAATTCAAAGAGTTCATAAGCATACCTGTGTTGTTCATGATAGTCAATAATGCCAACATAAGGGGGTGACGTAAATATACCACTAATTTTTAAATTATTAGATAATTTTATAGTTCGTGCATCTCCTTGTATAATCTCTATAGAAGCATCTTTTCTTAATTTATCAAATTCTTTGATTCTTTTAATCGTATCCCAACTGTAGCGGTTAATGAATTTCAATGCTTCATCAATAGGCTCACAATATCTCTTATGCTTGATACACCAGTAAGTTTTACGGACAGCTTTCTTAGGACGAGCCAAATCATAGTGAGTAATGAGTCTAGCAGACCTCGCTGACCGCGATAGAATCACTTTTAATATATCTTGGTTTTCATAGTCTTTAATAATACCTCTATAAAAGAGTATTTCCTGTAATGCTCGCTCAGAAAACCAATATTTTAGGTATTCGCTACTTGTCTCGTATCTTTCTGATTCTAAGTCAAAAAGGGGCATTGTTTTACTTTTTAGATAGTAGCTAAAAGCTTTTAACCTTTGTAATGCATTCTTTATCTCTGCTTCAACTTCTGGAATGTTATATTTCCTAGTCTTTACATGTTGAATCAAGACATTGAACGGTGATAACTCTATGCCAATTGAGTGCATTCCTAAAATATTCGCTTCTACAAGAGTTGTTCCTGAACCTGCGAATGGATCAAGTATAGTATCTCCAGCCCTGAAATATTTATGTAGAAATACCTCCACGAGTTGCGGGATGAATTTGCCGAGGTAAGGGTGCAATCTATGTACATGCTTTGTTCTCTCGAACTCTCTTACACCAATAAAAGTTAAATCATTCCCTAGAATCTGGATATTTCTTTTTGTGTCACTTTTCCTCTCAATGAAATCTAGGTCTAATCCGAATTTTGCGGCTATTTCTTTATTATTTTTGTTATTTACTTCAACCACGCTTGTATTACCTCCTTCTCAATCCCCCTCACAACCCCCGCCACCAGCACAGCCGTGCTTTCATTAAATTGTATAAAAATATGTTTCTTTCTCCGTACTCCGTTATCAGGCCGTAGTCCAGGCAGGCTTTGACTTCCTGATTGATATTACCCTTCTCCTTAGCTGCCCTTACCTGTTCGAGCGCCTGGTGCCTGGCCCGGAGCACGAGTTTGTGCTTCCTTTCGGCCCGGTTCAGCGGCTTCTCGGGGTCGTCGGGCAACTGCTCAATCTGCCCCGATAGCTCCTGCGTTAGCTTATCCAGCTCTTCGTCGGTCATGACAGCTTACCTTCCGCAGCAGTGCTTGTATTTCTTACCGCTGCCGCAGGGACAGGGGTCGTTGCGGCCTATTTTCTTACCGGCTGCCCCGACCCTTCGGGGCTTACCGCCGCTCTGAGAGCCACCGGCCGCCCTGGCCATCGGCGACTCCGGTTGTTTGGCTTCCCGCTGTTCAATCCTCACGTGGAATATGGTATGAGCAACATCCTGCTGGATGGTATCGAGCAGGGTCTGGAACTGCTCGTAGCCGGAGCTCTTGTAGGCATCCACGGAACGCGTCTGACGCAGTGTCTGCCACCCCGCCTGGAGTCGCATATGCTCCATGGCCGTCAGGTGCTCCACCCAGAGACGGTCGATAATCTGGAGCATCACCAGCCTTTCCAGCAACCTCATTTTCTCGGCGCCCGTTTCCTTCTCCCGCTCCTCGTAGAGAGCCTCCGGCAATTCAGCTAACTTTTTTTCAATCTCCTTCGACTCCATTTCGGCGAGGGTTCTTTCGTTGAGAGTCGGCGGCACCGGCAGAATTCTATTGACATCATTAAGAAAGCCGGCGACATCCCAGCCATCACTGTACCGGCCGGCGAGGCGCAAGGCAGCGATGGCCTTGAGCTCGTCGTTGACCATTTTCAGTATGTTTGTCTTGAGGTCGGCGCCGCTGAGTATCTTGAGGCGCTCCTGGTAGATAAGCTCGCGGTGCTTGTTGACGACATCGTCGTATTCAACCAGATGCTTGCGCACATCGAAGTGATAGCCCTCGACGCGCTTCTGAACATCGGTGATGGCGCGAGTAATCAACTTATTCTCGATGGGCGTATCCTCGCCCATACCTACCCAGCCCATAAAACCCTTGATGCGGTCGCCGCCGAAGCGGCGCATGATGTCATCCTCCAGCGACACGAAGAAACGCGAGCGGCCGGGGTCGCCCTGACGCCCGGCCCTGCCCCGAAGCTGGTTGTCAATCCGCCTGGCCTCGTGGCGCTCCGTGCCGATAATATGCAGTCCGCCCAGGTTAATAATCCTGTCGTGTTCCGCCTGCCAGTCTTTATCACCGTCACCTTCAGGGTTGCCGCCCAGAATAATATCGACACCCCGCCCGGCCATGTTGGTGGCCACGGTGACCGCCCCCGGCTCCCCGGCACTGGCGATAATTTCCCCCTCCTTGGTGTGCTCCTTGGCGTTAAGCACCTTGCAGGTAATTCCCTGCTTCTTGAGCAGGTCGCTCAGGTACTCCGATTTCTCGATGGAAACCGTGCCGACCAGCACCGGGACTTCTTTATCATAAAGCCGCTTAATCTCTCCCACCACCGCGCGGAACTTGCCTTCCTCCGTCTTGTAAATAAGGTCGGGCAGGTCCTCACGAACCATCGGCTTGTTGGTGGGAATCTCCGTTACCTCTAGCTTGTATATCTTATAGAACTCCTCGGCCTCGGTAAGCGCCGTACCGGTCATGCCCGCCAGCTTTTCGTACGTGCGGAAATAGTTCTGGATGGTGACCGTTGCATAGGTCATCGATTCCCGCTGGACTTTAACATGCTCTTTGGCCTCGATAGCCTGGTGCAGTCCCTCGGAATAGCGCCGACCGTACATCAAACGACCGGTAAATTCGTCGACGATGATAACCTCGCCGTCCTTAACGACGTAGTGGCGGTCACGCTTATACATCACCTGTGCCTTCAGAGCATTGTCCAGATAGCGGGTCAGGGCCTGGTTTTCCGGGTCATAGAGGTTAGGCGACTTCAGCAACCCCTCGCGCTTGAGCATCCGCTCTATGTTGCTCATGCCATTATCAGTGAGATTTACCGTGCGCGACTTCTCCTCGACCGTGAAGTCCTCTTCCACATGCAAACGGGGCACGAGCCGGGCAAAGACCTGATACGTCTGGCCCGATTCCTCCGCCGGGGCGCTGATAATAAGCGGCGTGCGGGCTTCATCGATAAGGAGATTGTCCACCTCATCGACGATGGCGTAGTTCAAAGGACGCTGGACACACCGGGATAAATCCGTAACCATGTTGTCCCTGAGGTAATCAAAACCGAACTCGCTGCTGGTGCCGTAGGTGATGTCGGCCTGGTAGGCCTCTCGACGAGATACAGGCCTGAAATGCTTCCAGCGGCTGTCCCCGGAATCATATTCCGGGTCGTAAATACAGGAGGGGGTATGTTCGTCCGGATTCTGCATCGGGTAAATACTGGCGACGCTTACTCCCAGAGCGTGATAAACGGGCGCCATCCAGTACGGGTCACGCCGCGCCAGGTAGTCGTTCACCGTGGCCAGGTGGACTCCCTTACCGGTGAGTGAGTTGAGATAGAGGGGCAGGGTAGCCACCAGGGTCTTGCCTTCGCCGGTCTTCATCTCGGCGATTTTCCCCAGGTGCAGGGTAACGCCGCCCAGCAACTGCACATCATAGTGGCGCTGGCCTAAAGTACGTCCGGCAGCCTCGCGCACGGTGGCAAAAGCCTCGGGCAGCAGGTCATCGAGTGAAGCGCCGTCCTTGAGCCTTGCCTTGAACTCGTCCGTCTTGGCCCGAAGGCCGGCATCGCTCAGCTTCTTAAACTCAGGCTCCAGCTCATTGATACGGTCGACCTTCGACTGTAGCCGTTTCAGCTCTTTTTCGTTGGAATCAAACAGACCGCTTAAAAACTTAACCATTCCTATCACTCACGATCAGTTCTCTGGCCCGGTCCGCCATGGAATCCAGAACCAAAACCCTGACTTCGGCCATGCCATCGACCGTAAACAAATGCACCGAAGGCGCGGCGTTAGATTTCAGAAAGCACGGTATATCATAGCTTTCCAGCAAGCCCCTGATAACCTGTGCTTCCATATCACTGCGGGCCTTATAAACCTCAACCAGTTTGTCGTTTTTACTCAAACATGGCCCCCACGGACTGCCCGGTATGAATACGCCTGATAGCCTCACCCAGTAGCGGCGCTATCGGCAGTACTGTAATTTTATCAATTCTCTTTCTTGCGGGAATGGGAACAGTATCGGTAACGACTACTTCCTTTACCGGGCTTTCCGCTAAACGCTTGATTGCCGGGCCAGAGAAGATAGGATGCGTGCAGCAGGCATGCACTTCCAGAGCACCGCGGTCCATAAGGGTAGAAACAACCCCCACCAGCGAGCCGGCGGTGTCGATTTCATCGTCTACGGTGACAGCCGTCTTATTTTTAACATCACCGATTACGTTCAGCGTTTCGGTTTTATCATCATTACCGAGTCGTCTTTTTTCCATGATAGCCAGGGGAGCGTTCAGCAGGGCTCCCAGGTCACGCGCACGCTTGGTAGCGCCGATATCACTGGCAACGACCACCACGTCCTTATAGTCTTTCTCAATAAAATAATTACCTAAAATATTAAGAGCTGTTAGCTCATCAACAGGTATGTTAAAGAAACCCTGAATCTGCGCCGCGTGTAAGTCTACGGTCAGCACCCGGTTGGCACCGGCTACGGTAAGCAGGTCGGCCACCAGTTTGGCGGTGATGGGCACCCGGGGCTGGTCTTTTTTATCAGTACGTCCGTATCCGTAGTACGGTATTACCGCCGTAATACGGCCGGCCGAAGCCCGCTTCAGGGCATCAAGCATAATGAGCAACTCCACCAGGTTGTTATTGACCGGAGAGGAGATGGGCTGAATGACAAAAGTATCCCGCTGACGGACGTTCTCCTTAATACGAACAAAGGTATTTTCATTACTGAACTGCTTTACTTCACACTTTCCCAAGCGTATCTTCAGATACTTGGTTATCTCCTTGGCCAGAGCCGGATGAGCTCTGCCGCATAATACCTTTAATTCATCCATCGGTTATCTTCTCCTCTCAGTTTTTGCCTTTTTGCATACATATTATAGATTATAGCACTATTTATTAGTATCCTCACCCAATTAATTTTTCTGTTTGTTTATGGTGGAAGGTTTTTACCTCACCCCCTTAATCCCCCTCTCCAACCGGTGAGATTAACTACCCCGTGAAAACAACTGGTTGGAGAGGGGGAAGGAAAGAAAGAGGGGCTGGCGCCCCTCTTAGACACCCCACAATGAGTAACTGAGGGGGAGAGGTTTTGAGAGGGGGGCTTCGCCCCCTCCCGCTGCGAACTCCCAATTTGGAGGTGGGGGGTATCTTACGGGATAATCCGTAGATGATGCTGGGCGGCTTGCCTTCGCTGACCTGCTCGCCAAACAAATTCTTTGGCAGGCGAGGGCTTTAGCGCAAGCAGGCCTGGGTGGGAAAAGATAACCAAAAGGCTGGAGAGAGGCCGGGGTGAGGTAAAGATATCAACCAATGCCAACAGAGCCTGCTTAATTACCTTGACAGGAGCGGACTATATATCCTTACAAGTAAAGAATGTAGATACGATAATTGAGCGGACTGTCATTGACAGAACTAGATTCTACCACCCAGCTTTTTGGTTGGTCTTAATAGTGCTGCCAGTATGATACCGACAACGGCAAAAGCAGCACAGACAAGCCAAGCCATCTGATAACCACCGGTGATATCAAATATATAACCGGTCACAAACGGACCGACAGCAGCTCCTACTGTAAAGCCAAGGTGAACAACCCCGTAAATCAAACCATGCGAGCTCAGCCCGAAAAGCCTGGCTACTATAGGTGACTCGGCCGCACCCATACCCCCAAAAGCGAAGCCAAAAATAACAGCAAAGAGGAAAAACATCCATATCTCTCTGGCCGGCACCATCCAGAACAAAGCTGCCGACATCATAATACAGCCAATAATGAAAATCTGCCTGTTGCCTATTCTGTCAGCAAGTCCACCCAGCACATAATTGCCAAAGATACCTGCCCCACCCATAAAAGCCAAAATGTTGGCGGCACTGGCGGCTGAGATTCCCAACTCAATGGCATGCGGTACAATATGCACTATAATGGAGAAAGCACCATACCCGTGGCAGAGGAATAAGAAGGAAGCTAACCAGAATTGTGCCGTATAAACGGACTCCTTGAAGTAAAAGTCCTTTGTTCCAGATTCTGACTCCTGTCGTTCCCCTTCATTTTCGCCGTATGGTCGCTGCCCGATCTGAGTCGGGTCACGCTTCAGTAATTGAGCAATTAAAACCACAGCTAGTAGAAGTACACCGCCGATTACGATAAAGGATAGACGCCAATCATAAGTATAAATAAGCCGGGTAATCACCGGTGGTCCGATCAACTGGCCTATGCCCGCGCCAGCAATAACAATACCAGTCATCAGGGTCCTTCTGCTGATAAACCATCTGGCGACAGTCGATAATTGCGGGACCCAGACGCCACTCATGCCAATACCTATTATCACGCCGTAGAACAGATATAGCTGCCAGGGATTGCTGACCTGTGACATCAGTAAATATCCCAGACCTAATAGTAAGCCACAGATTGTTATCACCACCCGAGGACCGAATTTATCGGTGAGTACCCCCACCACAATACCCAGCACGCCATATACAATCATGGAGAGTGAGAAGGCGCCTGAAATCATAGCACTGGTCCAGCCAAACTCGGTCATCAGAGGCTTGAGGAAGACGCCAAAGGAATTATATGCGGCCCACGACACCACCATAATGAAGGAGGCGGCTATAACCACGATATAGCCATAAAAAAATCGTGGCTCATTCTTACGGAGTTCGCGAATCTCTTTATTGGTCACGATAAGCTAGTTTGATAGCAGTTCCCCTGATTATATTAGCCCCATTATAGCATAAAATGGGGGTGATGCTGTTCAGGGGTCAGAGCAGCATATCCTTGAGGGTCTTCAGGTTTACTACATCTTCCCGGTTATACTCAAGAAGTATCTCCAGGGCATCTAAATCAAAGGAATCAACGTATTTCCACCAAAGCCTGATAGCTTCATAACCGTTCATATCCACAAGCCTACGGTAGATGCCCAACCGCCGTTCCACCGCTTTGAGTCCGCCGAACAGGTTATTTCTCCAGCAATCATACATCAGGTCGTGGTGGGTGAAGAGTTCTGCCAGATTTATGCCGAATTGCGAGTGAATAAACGGTAAATCGAACCTGCTGCCGTTATAGGTATAGATAATATCAACACCGCCGAGAGCCTCCAGTATGCTATCGGCGGTGATATCTCTCCCGACCAATTGAACAAACTCGGTATCATCTCCACGACAGAGATAAATACCGACTACGGTGATTTCACAACTGGAAGGGGCGAGACCGGTCGTCTCAATATCCAAATATGCTTCGGCACTCGGCATTTGCCCAATCATCTACGGCGGACACCTGGCTCAGATAGAACGGAACAGTGTGGTACTAAGGTAACGGTCGCCGCGGTCGGGCAGGATAGTCACAATAGTACCCTTTTTCATTTTCTTGGCAACAGTCAGGGCTCCGGCCACGGCGGCCCCGCTGGACATACCTACGAAAAGTCCTTCCCTGACGGCCAGCAGCCTTGCCGTCTCGAAGGCATCACCATCTTCGATAGTAACTTTCTTATCTAAAGCCGCCCGGTCGTAAATTCCGGGGACGACACCCTCCTTCATGTTTTTCAGCCCCTGTATGGCATGCCCCAGAGTAGGCTCCACCCCGACGATTCCGATACCGCGAATCTTCTCTTTTAAATACGTGCCGGTACCTATCAGGGTCCCCGTCGTTCCCATGGTAGCCACGAAGACATCAACCTTACCTTCGGCCTGGTTGAATATTTCGGGTCCGGTGGTCTCATAGTGGGCCAGTATGTTATTTTCGTTATCGAACTGGTTGGGCATGAAATATCTATCCGACTCCGCCTTCAAAGCCTGATGGGCCTGCTTTATGGCCCCGTCAACGCCTTCTTTATCCGGTGTAAGCACGACCTCAGCGCCGTAAGCCTGAAGAACCAGCTGCCTCTCCACGCTGACACATTCCGGCATGAACAGCTTTACCCGGTAACCCTTGGCGGCACCTATCATGGCCAGGGAAATACCCGTATTCCCGGAAGTAGGCTCGATTATCGTCTTGTCCGGGGTAAGCTGGCCGGACTCTTCCGCCATTTTAATCATGTAGTAAGCCGGGCGGTCTTTTACGGAACCCCCGGGGTTATTGCCTTCCAGCTTGGCGAAAATCTTCACCCCCGGATTGCCGCCATCCAGGTTCACCAGCTGCACCAGGGGAGTATTCCCGATAGCTGCCAGTACATTTTTACGAGTATTTTTCATATATTTTCACCTTATCTACGACCGCATGCTTATCTTTATGGATATATCAGCACAATCCGAGCCGGGTCAGTCATCAATCCCGGGCAGGGGAAAGCGCCGGGACATCTGCGCTACTTCCTGCCTTACTTCATCCCGTACTTTCGGGCTGTCGGGATGGGCAATTACTTTCACAATCATCGTGGCAATAAGTTTCATTTCTTCTTTCCCGAAGCCGCGCGCGGTCACGGCCGGCGTACCCAGCCTGATGCCGCTGGTCACCCGCGGCGGGCGGGAGTCAAACGGAATGGCGTTTTTATTTACAATGATACCGGCGGCTTCCAGGGATTCCTCGGCCTGTATGCCGGTCACCCCGGTCTCGTTAAGGTCTACCAGCATCAGGTGGTTATCGGTACCGCCCGATACCAGGCGGAGTCCCAGCTTCTGTAACTCCGTAGCCAGGGCAAGGGCATTTTCCAGGATAGACCGCTGGTAATCGACAAATTCCGGCTGCATGGCTTCATAGAACGTCACCGCCTTGGCGGCGACGGCATGCATAAGGGGTTTACCCTGTGTTACCGGGAAAACAGCGGCATCGATGGTGCGAGCCAGCTCCGACCGGCATAGTATTAAACCGCCGCTGGTACCCCGCAGTGTCTTATGCGTGGTCGTAGTGACAACATCGGCGTAAGGGACGGGGGTGGGGTGCAATCCGGCGGCCACCATTCCGGCGATGTGAGCCATGTCAACCATGAGCCTGGCCCCGACCGCGTCGGCAATATAGCGGAAGCGCTCGAAATCGATAATCCTGGAGTAAGCGGTGGCCCCGGCGACGATTAACTTCGGCTTGTGCTTTTTAGCCAGCCTCTCAACCTCCGGGTAATCGATACGTTCCGTCTCCCGGTTCACCCCGTAATGCACAAAATTATACGACCTGCCGGAAAAGGTAACCGGGGAGCCGTGGGTCAGGTGTCCGCCGTGTGCCAGACTCATGGACAGAGCCGTATCTCCATACTCCAAAAGAGCGAAGTAGGCAGCCATATTGGCCTGAGAGCCGCTATGCGGCTGGACATTGGCGTGCTCGGCGCGGAACAACTCTTTGGCACGCTGAATGGCCATTCCCTCGATGGCATCCATGTTCTCACAGCCACCGTAGTAGCGCCTGCCGGGATAGCCCTCGGCGTATTTATAGGTCAGAAACGAGCCCTGGGCTTCAAGTACCGCCCGGCTGGTATAATTCTCGGAGGCGATAAGGTTTACCGTCTCCTTCTGTCGCTGTTTATCCTTATCAAGGACACGGAATATTTCCGGGTCGGTCCGGCCTAAGAAACTCATTCAAACTCTCTCCTCGGGGAAAACAAATACTTTAAATAGTCTACACTGGCGCCTTGAGAGTGTCAATTGCACCTCAGGGGGTTATGTTACCAAATCGGCGCAACCACTTGACAAAGCAGAAACACCTCCCTATAATAAGAAGAAACCCCCACTTGATTTAACAGTCTATCCCTATTTCAAATAGTAGTAGTGCGAATGTTTATACGCGAGGCACTGTGTACAATTCCCGTTCTGGTTCCCTAGTAGACTCCCTGAGATAAGACTGGAAGTTTTCCAGATTTTTTAGAGTTTGGTTCTCATATATGCCAAAGTATATCTTTGTAACCGGAGGCGTGGTCAGTTCCGTAGGGAAGGGCATCACCGCCGCCTCAATCGGCACCATTTTGAAGAGTCGCCAAGTCACCGTAGCCGTCCAGAAGCTCGACCCCTACCTGAACGTCGACCCGGGCACGATGTCGCCCTACCAGCACGGCGAGGTATTCGTCACCAAAGATGGGGCGGAAACGGACCTTGACCTGGGCAACTACGAGCGCTTTATCGATGCCGAGTTTACGGCGGATTCCAATGTCACCTCGGGGCAAATCTACAGCACCCTTATCGCCAAGGAAAGGCACGGCGACTTCCTGGGCGGCACCATCCAGATTGTGCCCCACCTGACCAACGAAATTAAAGGAAGGTTCAAGACATTGGCCGATAAATCCGGGGCCGACGTTATTCTCATCGAAGTAGGCGGCACGGTGGGCGATATCGAGGGGCAACCATTCCTGGAGGCTATCCGGCAGATGAGGAACGATGCCGGCAGGAACAACGTGCTCTATATCCATGTCACTTTTCTCCCTTATCTCAACTCCACCCAGGAATTGAAGACCAAGCCCACCCAGCACAGCGTTAACGAGCTGCGCCGTATCGGCATCCAGCCCGATGTTATTATCTGCCGCAGCGACTACCCCATATCGGAAGGAATTCGGGACAAGATATCGCTTTTCTGCGACGTGGAGAAGCAGGCCGTTATTCCTCTACCCACCGCGGAGACGATATACGAAATACCCCTGATACTCGAAGATTGCGGACTGGGGCAGTTAATTGTCGAGAGGCTCGGTATCAAGGGGCGTCCTACCGACCTGCGGGAGTGGCGGGGACTCGTGGAACGTATCAAGACACCTCACGAGCCCGTAAATATCGCCCTCGTCGGCAAATACGTCGAGCTTAATGACGCCTATTTCTCAGTCCGCGAGGCGCTGTACCACGCCGCCCTCTATAATGATAGAGAGCTTAATCTATTCTGGATACACTCCGAGGAACTCGACAAGGATAGAGTCGATAATTTATTGCGCACGGCCCAGGGCATCATTGTTCCCGGTGGTTTCGGCGACAGGGGAATCGAGGGTAAAATAGAGGCGGCTAAATATGCCCGGGAAAATAAAATCCCGTACCTGGGATTGTGCCTGGGGCTGCATGTTATGGTGATTGAGTTCGCCCGCCATGTCTTCGACTCGGATGAGCCTGACTCTACCGAATTTACCCCCTCCACCCCCTACCCGGTCATCGACCTTCTGCCCGAACAGAAGAAGATAAAAGACAAGGGGGCCACGATGCGCCTGGGCAACTACCCGTGCAAGCTTCTGGATAACAGCCTCGCCGCCAGGGCTTACGGTCAACCTCTGGTCCAGGAACGCCACCGGCACCGCTTTGAATTTAATAATGAATTCCGCGAGCCGCTGCACAAGGCAGGCATGATTTACAGCGGCGTTTCTCCCGACGACAAACTGGTTGAGGTCTGTGAGCTGGCCGACCACCCCTGGATGGTAAGCTGCCAGTTCCACCCCGAATTCCTTTCTCGCCCCGGTCGCCCCCACCCGCTCTTCCGCGATTTCGTCGGCGTGGCTAAAGATGTACTGCGTGAAGGAGCTCAACCCCCACTGCCCCTTTCAACCTAATTGAGGAGGAGAACCGTATGCATATCTTTCTGGATACCGCAAATATCGACCAAATCAGGCAGGCTGCCCGGCTGGGTATTATCAGCGGGGTTACCACCAATCCTTCGCTTCTATCCAAAGAGGCGACATCCGACTACGAAACCGTGACTAAAAAAATCTGCTCTATAGTCAGCGGCCCCGTTTCCGTGGAAGTACTGTCGGAAGACGCCGAATCCATGATAGAAGAAGCCCGTGCCAAAGCGTCCTGGGCACCCAATGTTAATATCAAGATACCAATTACGGCTGACGGCCTCCGGGCAACTTCTACCCTGAGCAAGGAGGATATCAACGTAAATATGACCCTCTGTTTCTCGGCAAACCAGGCGCTCCTCGGAGCGCTGGCCGGGGCTACCTACGTCAGCATCTTTGTCGGCCGGCTGGACGATGCCGGCCACGACGGCATGCAGGTGGTTCAGGATACCGTCGACATTCTGGATAACTACCCCGAGCTGGACGCCCAGGTGATTGCCGCCAGTATCAGGCATACGATGCACTGTACCCGGGCCGCCCTGATAGGCGCTGATATCGCCACGGTCCCTTATAACGTGCTGATGCAGATGATACAACACCCGTTGACCGATGTCGGCATCAAACGCTTCCTGGCCGACTGGAAAAGCGTGGCCAATAAATAGAAATTAAGAAAGGTAAAAATACCCCTTCCTGTCGGGGAGACGGGATGAGAGTGAGGTGGAATCATGAACATTACAGAACTGGGAAGTAAGACCAAGGAAGAACTGGTGGAAATGGCCAAGGAGAAAGGTGTTGCCAGCCCAGCCACCCTGAAGAAGCATGACATCATCATGCGCCTGCTGGAAATGCACACCGAGGAGCAGGGCAATATCTTCTGTAGCGGTATCCTGGAAATCATGAGTGACGGCTACGGCTTCCTCAGGCAGGAAACCATGCTGCCCAGTCAGACGGACGTCTATATCTCGCCGTCGCAGATACGCCGCTTCGGCCTGCGCAACGGCGACCTGGTTACCGGACAGGGCAGGCCCCCGAAAAGCAACGAAAAATACTACAGCCTGCTCCAGGTAGTGGCCATTAACAACCTCGACCCCGAGGTTGTCAGAACCCGGCAGCCTTTCGGTTCGCTCACACCCACCTTCCCCGACCGTCTCATCAACCTCGAGTACTCCCCTTCCGACCTCTCCTCCCGCCTTCTCAATTTAATCGCCCCCATCGGGCGGGGGCAGCGCGGCATGGTGGTATCGCCGCCCAAGGCCGGTAAAACACTGCTGCTGAAATCCATCGCCGCTGCCATTACCAAAAGCTACGAGGATATCCACCTGATTGTCTGTCTCATCGGTGAGCGCCCGGAAGAGGTCACGGATATGAGGCGCTCGGTCAGCGGCGAGGTAATCGCCGCCACATTCGACGAGGCGGTGGAAAACCAGACACGCGTGGCCGAACTGGCGCTGGAAAGGGCCAAACGCCTGGTGGAAAGCGGTAAGGACGTGGTTATTCTCCTGGATGGGGTCACCCGCCTGACCCGCGCCTACAACCTGGCCATGCCGTCCAGCGGCCGCACGTTGTCCGGCGGTATCGACCCCGCCGCCCTGCACCCGGCCAAACGCTTCTTCGGCGCCGCCCGTAACACCGAAGAAGGCGGCAGCCTGACCATCATCGCCACCTGCCTCATCGATACGGGCAGTCGCATGGACGACCTTATTTACGAGGAGTTCAAGGGCACGGGCAACATGGAGCTTCACCTCGACCGGAGGCTTTCAGAGCGGCGCGTCTTCCCGGCCATGGATATCCAGCGCAGCGGCACCCGGCGTGAAGAGCTTTTGCTCGGTGAGGAAACACTGAAGCAGGTATGGCTCCTGCGGCGCATAGTGGGGATGATTGCTTCCGACTCCAATAGCTTCGTCGAGGCGACTGAGAAGATTCTGAACCGCATGCGCAAGACCAAGAACAACGCCGAGTTTCTGGTCAATTTAAACAGGGATATGTAGCATTCCGCCCAATTTTCCCGGGAAGCAGCCTTATCTTTAATCCTTTACTTGAATAATGTCCGGCGTAGGCTTATTATTATGTCAGGACAGGGAGAAATAACCCATGATACAAATCAGAAAAACATATATGGAGGTCAACCCCGAGCTGCTCTATGCGGAGATAAGGGACTTTACCCTGAAGCAGGGGACCAGCCTTGGTCAGAATAAGATGGAGACCTATATCCTGCCGGACGAATCGGCGTCATTTATTTCACGCGGTACGTTGACCTTCAACGTCAAAGATAAAACAGAAAAAGAGTGCCTGCGCGTGCACGTGGTCGGCTCGGCCAGGGGTGAGACGAAGCTGATGATTGACATCGATGAGAAGCTTTTCCCGCAGGAGAAACTGGCCGCCCTCCAGGCCGACCTCGACTTTATCTTCAGGCCATATGAGGCGGAGTGACCTTATAAACCTTCCACTATCCGGTACACGTTCTCGTAAGACTTCACGAAGTCGGGAGCAACCTTTTCCAGCTTGTCTTTCATGGCTTTCATGCGCCGGATAAATTCCCGCCTGTCCTTACCTGCCACCAGATTCACCCATTCCCCTGTTCTCTTCTGAAACAGTTTCTCAAACTCCGTTACCTTGGGCAGGCTCATTTGTAAAGAGGCGTAAAGCTCCGGGTCTTCGGAGAGCACGCTTTCTACCAGGGTCAGCAGCACCTTATAAGTAGAGCTACCGGCTGCCGCCATCGGTTTTAACTTGCCCGAACTGAGCAATGTATCGGCGGCAACCAAGGCAATAAAATGAGATAAACCGAGGACCAGACTCATCGTCTCATCATGTTCCTGGGGAGTCATCAGGGTCACCCTGGCGCCTCTGGTTTCCAGATAATTTTTAATTTTTTGAGCCAGTGCTCCCTCTTTATCGCTGGTGGGTGTCAGCACAATATTCTTATTGGCTATGCCCCTGGCACCGGGGCCAAACAAAGGATGGGCACCAAGCACCAAGCCGTTTTTTACATGCTCGTGCATTATTTCAACCGGGAATGCCTTGGTAGAGGTAATATCTATAACCACCTGCTCCGACTGTATATTGGGGCCTATCTGCCTGATTACCTCCTCAAGACTCTCTATCGGCACAGATATCAGTACATAATCGGCTCCCCTGACCGCTTCCGCATTACTGGCAGCAGTTTCAACACCGAGTTGACATCCGGCTTCCAGGAGTTTCTCGCTATTCCGGCCGGTTACTACCACCTCCCGGCCATCTTTCAACAGAAAGTCAGCCAGCCACCGCCCCATTTTACCCGAGCCACCGATTATGGCTACCTCCACACTCCCACCTCTAATCATATTTAAACTTTGAAAGCTGATTTGCTTTCGAGAAAATGCAGCTTTGGTAATCTGGCAAGGCTATCTAGCCTTCGGGTACGACCCCAGGATTTTCACAAATACCGCGTGCTCTTCCAGCGCTTTTAGAGCCTCAGCTATGTCCTTCTGTTCACGATGCCCGGAGACATCCATGTAAAAGTTATATTCCCAGGGCTGGTGCCGCATCGGGCGGGACTCGAGTTTGGTCAGGTTTATCTCCCTCGAAGCGAACTCCCGGAGGCAGTCGTACAGCGCCCCCGGTTTATGCTTGAGAGAAAAGACGATGGATGTCTTGTCATTGCCCGTAGGCGGGGAATCCTCTTTAGACAGGATAAAGAACCTGGTGAAATTGTGGGGATTGTCCTCTATTTCCTGCGCGATTATCTTCATGCCATAGATTTCAGCAGCCTTAGCGCTGGCAATAGCGACGCTGTCCAGTCGACCCTGCTCTTTTATCATCCTGACGCTGCCGGCCGTGTCCGAGGCGGGAATAAGCTCACAGTTCAAATGGCTTAAGAAATTGCGGCACTGGCCGAGCGCCTGCGGGTGAGAATAGACCATTTTAATGGTGTCCAGATTGGCTCCCTCAATGGCTATTAAACAGTGGCTGATGCGTAGCTCCGTCTCGCCGCAGACCATAAGAGGCGAGTCCAGCAGGAGGTCATACGCCCTGGTAATGCTCCCCTCCAGGGAGTTTTCGACGGGCACCATGGCGAAAGGTACATCGCCGACCTCAACCACCTCGAAAACCTCATCGATACTCTCGTAAGGGATGCCCTTGGTCGATTTGCCGAAGAAGCAGAAGGCGGCCTCCTCCGTGTAAGCACCCGGCTCGCCCTGGAAAGCGACGGCTACCCCCTGAATCTTCCGGCAGGCATCGATGATATTCCGGTAGATGTTTTCCATATCGCTGGGGCTTACGTTTTTATCCCGCGCCAGGCTCCGGACATTGCGCATGACTTTAAGCTCTCTTTCCCTGTCCTCGATGAGCCGGCTCTCCTCTTTCTTACCCCGGCCGATTTCTTCGGCTAATTTTATCCTCTCGCCGATAAGCTCCACCAGTTTGGCGTCTATCTCGTCAATCTTTTTTCTTAAATCGTCAAGGCTCATTTTATTACCCTCGGAATCAGACCCACCCTCATGGCGAAATCACAGAGCGTTACCGCCATCATGGCTTCAACTACCGGCACCGCCCTGGGGACAATGCAGACATCATGCCTGCCCTCGATATCGATTTTGGCGCTCTCCATTTTTTGTATGTCGACTGTTTCCTGTTCCCGGGCGATGGAGGAGGCCGGCTTGACGGCCACCCTGACCACCACTGGCATGCCGTTGCTGATGCCGCCGAGAATCCCGCCGGCATTATTGGTCGCCGTGACTATTTTACCGCCTTGAATGACAAACGGGTCATTATTTTCCGAACCCTTTTTGCGGGAAGCCGAGAAACCGGCGCCGAACTCCACTCCCTTTACCGCCGGTATGGCAAGCAGGGCTTTGGCCAAATCTCCATCAAGGTTATCGAAGACCGGCTCGCCGAGACCGACCGGCACATTGCGGGCGATACCTTCGATAATGCCGCCGAGGCTGTCGCCTTCCTGCCTGGTACTGGCGATAATTTCGGTCATTTTCTTCGAGGCGGCGGGGTCGGCACAATACAGCGGGTCGGCCCCGGCCTTCTTCTTTATTTCATCGAATTCCACGGGCCCGGCTGCGACGCCGCCGATTTCCACCGTATGCGCGACTACTTCGACGCCAATCAGGTCAAGAAGTTTCCTGGCCACGGCTCCTGCCATGACGAAGGTGGCGGTAATCCTGCCGGAAAACCTGCCCCCGCCCCGCCAGTCGTTGAAACCGCCGTATTTCATATATGCGGTGTAGTCGGCATGTCCCGGCCGTAGCTTGTACCTGATGCTCTCGTAATCGGCATCTTTAATATCCTCATTCATTATCAGCAGGCAAACGGGCGCGCCGGTAGTGAAGCCGTCGCTGACCCCGGCCAGAATCTCGACTCTATCTTTCTCCCGCCGGGTAGTCGATGCCGCGCCCTCGCCGGCCTTTCGTCTATCCACCTCTTTCTGGATATCCGCCCCGGTGAGGGGCAAACCGGCGGGGCAGCCGTCAATAATGACGCCCACACATTTACCGTGGCTCTCGCCGAAGCTGGTTACGGTAAATAGGCTGCCGATACTATTTTGCATCTATCTCCAGCTCCCCTCCGGCACTTTTCAGGACTTCCCAGAAATCCGGAAACGTCTTGGCAACACACTCGGCGCCATCGACGATAATGCCGCCGAGAGCAGCACCGAGCACGCCGAAAGCCATGGCTATCCGGTGGTCGCCGTGACTATCAATAAGAACGGGCTCCGCCTCCTGAGCGGCCTCTTCCGCGGCTTCACCCTCTTTGGTCTCTTCTTCTTCCTCGTCATCTTCCTTCGACTTCGGTGCTCTTAAGCCGACGATGGTAAGGCTGTCCTGGCCTTCAGTCACGGTAACGCCCAACCTTTCCAGTCCCTCTTTGACGGTAGCCACCCGGTTCGACTCTTTAATACGAGCCCGCTCGATACCGACAAACACGCTGGTGCCTTCGGCCAGAGCGGCCAGCACCGCCACGGTCGGCAAAAGGTCAATACAGTCGGAAAGGTCGGCCTGTAGTGCCTGCAGGTCACCCTCACTCACAGTGACGGTATTCCCGGTTACTCTAACCTTGGCGCCCATACCGCGCAGGAAGTCCAGTATCACCCGGTCGCCCTGAAGGCTGGAGGTGTTCAGATTTTCCACCGTTACCCCCTCGGAAACCGCCCCCAGCGCCAGGAAATACGAAGCCGATGACCAGTCGCCTTCAATTTCCAGTCGGGTCGGTTTATACGCCTGGCGGCGCACGACGAATTTATCAAACTCGGTACGGACGTTTATGCCGAACTTCTTCAGGCACCAGAGCGTCATCAGGACATAAGGCCGCGATGTCATAGGAGTCGTCAGCCTGATGCTCACTTCCTGCTTGGCAAAGGGAGCAATCAGGAGCAGGGCCGAGATAAACTGCGAGCTTATATTTCCCGGCAGTTCCGTCGGGCCTCCCTTCAGGGTACCGCCTTCGATGGTTACCGGAGGTGTCGTTTTGCCTTCCATGGAGCCTTTTATACCCAGCTTTCTCAGCGCCTCGACAATAGACTTCACCGGTCTTTTGGAAAGAGAGGGGCCACCGATAAGCGTGTGCTTGCCCGGAATAAGCGAACACACGGCCGTCATAAATCTCAGGGTAGTCGCCGATTCGCCACAGAACAGTTCTTCTTTCGGTACCCGGATACTACCGCCGGTTATCCGCCACACATCTTTTTCTTTATCGATACTCACGCCGATTTTGCTCAGGACATCGGCGGCGGCATTGGTATCTTCGCTGACCAGCGGATGTACAATCTCGCTGTTCCCCCGGCTCAGAGCGGCGCATATCAGCGCCCGGATAGTCATGCTCTTGGAAGCAGGGACGGCCACTTTCCCTTTTACTTCGCTTTTCTTAACGCTAACTTTCATTTTCTTTCAATTTCTCCATAATTCTCTCGACTACCGAGTCGGCGCTAATCCTGGAGGTATTTATCGTAATATCGGCCGACCGCTCATAAAAAGGCTCGCGGAATTTCATAAGCTCTTCGATTTGCCGCACCCGGTCAGGCACGGCGAGCAACGGCCTTTCATCCGCATCACCCGACGTACGCTCTATGATTACCTGCGGCGATGCCGTCAGGCAGACGATAATACACTCCTTCCTGAGTCGGTCAACGTTTATTTTATTAAGTACGATACCGCCACCGCAAGCGATAACGGCGTTTTTTTTATCGGCGACTTCCCCGGCGGCCTCAATTTCCAGCTCCCGAAAGCCAATCTCGCCGTCCTCCCGGAATATCTCGGGGATAGACTTCCCGGCTTTCTTTTCTATTATAGCATCCAGTTCGAGGAACTCCTTGCCCAGTTTTTCGGCCAGCAGTTTGCCCACCACCGTTTTCCCCGTACCCATAAAACCTGTCAGGGCGACACTAGTCTTCATGTCTCTCCAGCATTTTTATGGCTTCTTTCCGCATCAAATCGAGCGGGGCCGACTGCCCGGTCCACTTCTCGAAAGCCAGGGCTCCCTGCCAGGCGAGCATATCAATCCCGCCTATCGTCCTGGCACCGGCCGCTTTAGCTTCCCCGAGTAACCTGGTCATAATGGGATTATAGACGACATCGAAAACGATAAGGTTATCCTTAAGCAATTCGGCGGGAACCGGACTCTCATCGCCGGCCGGACTCATACCCACGCTGGTAGCGTTAACGAGAATATCCGCCCTTTCCAGCGCCTGGGCCAGATACTCGTTACAGAGTTCCAGCACCCACACCACCCTGCCGAAGTCCTCACTAATAAGCTCGGCAATATTTTCCGCCCAGTCGAGCTCCATCTGCCGATTGAGGATAGTCAGACTGGCGCCTCTATCTGCAAGGATATAGGTAATGGCCCGCGAGGCACCGCCGGCACCCAGAACGACGACATTCTTACCCGCCGGCTCAACCTCCCGCTCCAGTAACGCCTTCAGAAAACCATCGGCATCGGTATTATAACCCCTCAGTTCGCCGTCGTTATTCACCACGGTATTGACCGCGCCAACCTTCTCGGCCAGGGGGTCGAGTCCATCCAGCATGGGAATAATCGACACCTTGTGGGGGATGGTGACATTGAAACCACATACGTTCAGGGCCCGCAGGCCATCGACGGCCGCCGCCAGCTGCTCCGGGGCCACCCGGAACGGAATATAGACATAGTCCAGCCCCAGCTTTTTATAGGCGGCATTGTGCATCACCGGCGACATGGTATGCTCGACGGGGTCGCCGATGAGCGCGCAAATTTTGGTCTTGCCGGATATCTCTTTATCAGACATCTTCGAGCATCCCGTAAAGTTTTTTCAGGTCCTTCGCCGTTATCTGTCCAGAAGCCGACTCCCGGCCTTCTTCAACGGAAGCGTAGGTGAAATAACCACCGACCAGCGGGCAGAGAACCCTGGAAATTTGCCCCATGTCACCCATAGCGAAGGCGACTACTCTTGTCTTCGGAAAGTCGGTTATAAGCTGTAAAACAGCTATATTATCCGTGAAAGCACGGGCGGTAGTAACCACCTTGCAGATATCGGCGCCGGCGGCCAGCTGGTTTTCAATAATCTCCCGCATCTTCACCGGAGGCGGCGTTTCCTTCAGGTTATGATATGAAAGCAGGCAATCGGCCCTCCCTTTAATATCCCGGACCACCTTTTCAACTCCCGGTGTGCTGAGTTCTACATCGATTATTGATGCGCCGAGTTCGATAGCGCTGAGGAGCACTTTGATTCTTTCCGACTCGCCACCCCGCCAGCCGCCATCTTCAGCCCTGCGGTTGCAGGCCAGCCACGGTTTACTCAGATTTTTAGCTACCTCCTGCCAGCCACTACCGATAAGGTCGATGCGCAACTCGAACAGGTCGACCAGCGACCCGACTTTTTTTACAGCTTCGAGGTCGTTATTTACGATAGAGGCGCATATTTTGGGTCTATCCCCAGCCAACTAAAACCTCCTCTACCAGAGAAGAATCTACCTCGTCACTGATAAAGGCATTCCCGACTGATTTAAGCAGCACGAACCTTATCCTGTCCTGCAATACTTTCTTATCGTGCTGCATGGCCTGCATTACCGCCTCTTTGCCGAGGTCCGGCATTTCCGTGGGCAGCCCGGCTTTCTCGATAATTCTCTCCAGCTTGACGACTTCACTCTCGTCAAGTATTCCCATCCGGCTGGAAATTCTGGCCGCCGCCACCATGCCGATGGCCACGGCCTGGCCGTGCTTAAGTTCATAATTAGAAACGGCCTCTATGGCGTGGCCGATGGTATGGCCGTAGTTAAGGATACCCCTCAGGCCCTCCTCTTTTTCGTCTTTCTCGACTATTTCGGCTTTTATCCTGGCCGTCTCCAGGACGATAGTTTCCAGCACCGCCGGGTGATACTCGAGGGCCTTCTTCATGTTAATATCAAGGAAATTAAAGAGGTTCCTGTTCCTGATAGCGGCGCTCTTGATGACCTCGGCCAGACCGTTGGTCAGTTCGACTTCCGGGAGAGTTTTCAAAGTATCGATATCGGCCACGACCATTCTCGGCTGATAAAATACGCCGATGATGTTCTTCAACCGGCCGTAGTCAATGGCCGTCTTGCCGCCGATGCTGCTGTCAACCTGCGCCAGCAGGGTGGTCGGCACCTGTATCAGCGGCACTCCGCGCACATAAGTCGCCGCCACGAAACCGGCCAGGTCGCCAATCACCCCACCCCCCAGAGCTAAAACAGGAGTCATCCTTTCCGCATAAGCCTCGGTCAGGTCACCATAGAGCCTGCCGGCGGTTTCCAGAGATTTCTGCTCTTCTCCCGACGGCACCTCCAGAATGGTCACATCGAAGCTGGCATTGGCCAGGCCCCGCTCGAGAACTTCAGCGTAAAGACCTTCCACGGTAGTATCGGTAATAATGACCGCTTTACTGGAAAAACCCCTCTCTTTCAGCCAGAGTCCTACCCGGGCCAGCAAACCGGTCCCGACACGTATGCCATAGCCATAGCTGCCGAGTTCTATTTTTACTTTTTTCATTTATGCCATTTTACCTCTACTTACCGTAGCATGCAATAACGGCGGAGCGTGAATTGTAGATATATTTATCGTTACTTTTTCCATTTCTATAGAATCCAGACTAATTTATTCACGGATTCCTTTTTAAAAATGTTGACATATAGTACCTATTTGTGCTAAATTTAATATTTAGTGCTCAGAATTCAGTAATAGTGGATATACCGAGCAATAATACCCCGGTATATCACTAGAATTCTAGAATGGATGGGCTACGGCTCATCCATTGCAATTGTAGGGGGATAGGAAGGAGACCATGCCAACAATAAATCAACTGGTTCGCAAGGGGCGCCGTAAGGCCACCAAGAAGGATAAGACGCCGGCACTGGGTTATACCTACAATGCCCTGAAAAACAGGGTACAGATGGGTAAGAGCTGCCCGCAGAAACGCGGTGTCTGTGTGCAGGTAAAGACGACGACTCCCAAGAAGCCCAATTCCGCCCTGCGCAAGATAGCCAGGGTAAGGCTAACCAACCATATGGAAGTCACCGCCTATATACCCGGTGAAGGTCACGAATTGCAGGAGCACTCGGTAGTCCTGATTCGCGGTGGCCGCGTTAAAGACCTGCCCGGCGTCCGCTATCACATCGTCCGGGGGGCACTGGATACTACCGGCGTTACCGACCGCAAGCAGGGCCGCAGTAAATACGGGTCCAAGAGAGCTAAAGAAAGGGCCGAAATTACTTAGTCCGAGGGAATACCATGCCGAGAAGAGCCAGAGCAGAAAAAAGAGAAGTCAATCCTGATGCCAAATATCGCAGCACCACCGTATCCCAGTTGATTGCTAAAGTCATGCAGTGCGGGAAGAAAAGAACGGCCGAAAATATCGTTTACGGCGCTCTTGAGAAACTCGGACAGCAGGTCTCCAAAGACCCGGTGGCGGCACTGGAGCAGGCGGTGAGAAACGCCACGCCGCTCCTTCAGGTCAAGCCCAGGCGTGTTGGCGGCGCTACCTATCAGGTACCGGTGGAAGTCCAGCCCGAACGCGGACTCTTCCTGGCCCTCACCTGGCTGATAAGCTCCGCCCGGGCCCGAAAAGGCAAGACGATGATGGATAAACTGGCTGAGGAACTCTCTGAAGCCTTCCAGGGGCAGGGAACCACGATTAAGAAACGTGAAGATACGCATAGAATGGCCGAGGCCAACCGGGCCTTTGCCCACTATAGATGGTAAGGGGATTATTGATTAATAGCAGTGTTAAAGAAAAAAATCCAGTAACGGCGGGAGAGAAGAAAGTGCCCAGGGATTTCCCACTAGAGGACATCCGCAATATAGGCATTATCGCCCACATCGATGCCGGTAAGACCACCGTCACCGAGAGGATACTCTATTATACCGGGCGTACCTATAAAATAGGCGAGGTGCACGAAGGCACCGCCGTCATGGACTGGATGGAGCAGGAAAGAGAACGCGGTATCACCATCACGGCGGCGGCAACTACCTGCTACTGGCGGGAGCACCGCATCAATATCATCGACACGCCGGGGCATGTGGACTTTACCGCCGAGGTAGAGCGCAGCCTGAGGGTGCTCGATGGAGGGGTTGTCGTGTTCGACGCCGTGGCCGGTGTCGAGGCGCAGTCGGAGACGGTCTGGCGGCAGGCCGACAGGTACAGGGTGCCCAGAATCTGCTTCATCAACAAGATGGACCGTATCGGCGCTAATTTCAACCTGACGCTCTCCATGATTGAGGCGCGGCTCGGAGCGACGCCGCTGCCGATACAGCTTCCTCTGGGCGCCGAGGACACTTTCCGTGAAGTTATTGACCTGGTCGAAAACAAGGCCTGGCGCTTTATGAACGACCCCGATTCCGGGCCGGAAGAGATACCCGTTCCGGACTCCGAACAAGGCAGGATTGCCGAACATCGTCAGGCGCTGATAGCCAAACTGGCCGAACATGATGAGATTATGATGATATCGTATATCGAGGGCGATGAAGTTACCCCCGATGAATTAAAGCAAGCTCTGAGACGGGCGACCCTGGAAAATAAAGGGGTGCCCGTTATTTGCGGCAGCGCCCTGAAGAACATGGGCATTCTGCCTCTCCTCGATGCCATCGTCGATTACCTCCCCTCCCCACTGGAAGTACCGCCGGTCAGCGGCGTGCGAAAGAAGACGGGTGAGAAGGTTACCCGCGAGGCTGACGACGACGCCCCGTTTTCGGCGCTGGCGTTTAAAGTGGTCACCGACCCGTTCGTAGGCCGGCTGGTCTATTTCAGGGTCTATTCGGGCAAGGTCAAAGTGGGGGCACAGGTCTACAACCCCACCAGGGGACGGTCGGAACGCATCGGCCGTCTTTTATTGATGCACGCCAACCACCGCGAGGACGTCAACGTGGCCGATACCGGAGCGATTGTCGCCACGCTGGGCCTGAAAAACACCTTCACCAGCGATACGCTCTGCGACTCGCACAAAGCGGTGCTCCTGGAATCTATCGAATTCCCCGAGCCGGTGATATCCGTCGCCATTGAGCCCAAGACCAGGGCCGACCAGGACAAGCTGGGCGATTCCCTGCAGAAATTGACCGAAGAGGACCCTACCTTCAAGGTGGCCCATAACGAAGAAACCGGGCAGACCATTGTCTCGGGCATGGGCGAGCTTCACCTGGAAGTAATCGTCAGTCGGCTCATCAGCGAATTCAGGGTGGGCGTAAAAGTAGGCCGGCCACGCGTCGCCTATAAAGAGACGATTACCGTGCCGCTACAGATAGAGGGCAAGTTCGTCCGGCAGAGCGGCGGCCGCGGCCAGTACGGTCATGTCAATATCGAGCTTGAGCCCCTGGAACGCGGTAAAGGCTTTGAGTTCGTCGATGCTACAAAAGGCGGCACCATACCCAGGCAATACATTCCGCCGGTCCAGACGGGCATTAAAGAAGCCATGGAGACCGGCGTTCTGGCCGGCTACCCGGTGGTCGATGTCAAGGCCACTCTCTACGACGGCAGCTATCACGAGGTTGACTCCTCGGAACTGGCCTTCAAGATGGCCGGCTCGATAGCGCTGCGAGACGGCGTGAAAAAAGCCAGGCCTATCCTTCTCGAGCCTATTATGAAGCTGGAAGTCGTGGCGCCGGAGCAATTCCTCGGTGATATCATCGGCGACCTCAACTCCAAGAGGGGTCACATCGGCAAAGTCGATACACAGGGTGATATGTATGTTATCCATTGTCTGATACCCATGGCCGAATCTTTCGGCTACGCCACCCGGCTGCGTTCACTGACCCAGGGCAGGGCGACGCACTCCATGGAATTTCACAGCTATGAGCAAGTCCCGACAGACCTGAGGGACGATATTATAGAAAAAGCTGTAGGCAGGAAATATGGCTAAACAAAAAATTCGCATCAAACTAAAGGGGTTCGACCACAGGGTGGTCGACCAGTCGGCACGGCAAATCCTGGAGGCGGTGGAAAGCACCGGAGCCGTAGCCGTCGGGCCGGTACCGCTGCCGACCCGCATCCAGAAATTCAGCGTCATCCGCTCTCCTTTTATCGACAAAGACTCGCAGGAGCAGTTTGAGATTCGCACCCACAAGCGTCTCATCGATATTATCGAGACGACCTCCAAGACGATTGACGCCCTGACCAAGCTGAACCTGCCCTCGGGAGTAGAAATAGATATTAAGCTGTGATAAATGATGTTTTTATATTTAATTGCTCTAGCTGTCATTCCGAGCGAAGCGTGGGAATCTCACACGGTATACAAATTGAATGGGAGATTGCCACGGGGCTAAAGCCCCTCGCAATGACAACTAGCTTTAATTACGGTAACCAAAACCGAACAGAAACTAAATGGGTAAACTGGTAAAATTATGACTGAAGGAATGATAGGCAAGAAACTGGGCATGACCCAGATATTCGGTGAAGGCGGCAAGGCCGAGGCGATAACCGCCATCGAGGCCGGCCCCTGCACGGTAATGCAGTTAAAAACCGTGGAAAAAGAAGGGTACAGCGCCGCCAAGCTCGGCTTCGGAGAAGTAAAAAAGGCGAAGTCCGGCAAGCGCGGTAAAGCCAAGGAGAAAGAAACGACGAAATTCAAGTATTTGCGTGAATTTAAACTTGACGAGAGCCAGCCGGTTGAGGCCGGCCAGACGGTTGATGTCAGTCTGTTTAAAGCGGGAGACATGGTGGATATTACCGGCACGTCCAAGGGCAAGGGTTTTGCCGGCACGGTGAAACGCTATCACTTTAAAGGCGGCCCCAAGACGCACGGCCAGTCCGACCGCCACCGCGCTCCCGGCTCAATCGGCTCCACCACCACGCCCGGTCGGGTCTACAAGGGAATGCACATGTCCGGGCACATGGGAAGCCGGCGGGTAACTGCCAGCAACCTCGAGGTGTTGGAGGCAGACCCGGCCCGCAACCTGTTGCTGGTCAAGGGAGCCGTACCCGGGACGTTAAACAGCCTGTTACTGATACGAAAGTCCAGGAGGGGGAAGAAATAAGGTGAAGGTCCCGGTTTATAACCTTTCCGGAGAGGAAGTCCGGCAGATTGAAGTGAGCGACACGGTCTTTGCCGTGCCGTTTAACGAAGCGGTGGTGCACCAGGTAATGGTAGGCCTGCAGGCTAATGCCCGCCAGGGAACAGCTTCAACCAAGACCAGGGCTAACGTTCGCGGCAGCAGCCGTAAGCTTTTCCGGCAGAAGGGCACCGGTTATGCCCGCGCGGGGAGCAAGAAAAACCCGTTGCGCCGCGGCGGCGGTGTTACCTTCGGGCCTCACCCCAGGGACTACAGCCAGGACACACCCCGCAAGATGCGCCGCCTGGCCCTGAAATGCGTCCTTTCCGCCAAGGCCGGCGACGGCGAGTTGAAAGTCCTGGACGGATTTGATTTTACCGAGCCCAAGACCAGGAAAATGGCCGAAGCTCTAGCGGCCCTTGGCATAGACTCTTCGACTCTCATCGTTACTCAGGAACCGGAGGAAAACGTTATAAAATCAGCCCGCAATTTGCCGCAAATCAAGACAACGCCAGCCAACGTGCTTAATATATTGGACATTCTTTCTTATAAGACGCTACTGATGACCGAGGCTGCGGTACGCGTAGCGGAAAAATTATGGGGTAATGGACTAACGCAAGGGGGAGATAATGCATCTGTACGAGGTGCTGCGCCGTCCGCTGATAACCGAAAAAAGCACCGAACTCCAAGTACAAAGTAAATATGCCTTTGAGATAGCCGCCGGGGCTAACAAGCCGATGATAAAGGAAGCTGTGGAAAAGGCATTCAAGGTAACAGTAACCGGGGTTAATGTCATCACCATGCCGGGTAAGACGCGCCGGGTGGGGCGGCGGCAGGCACAGACACGCCCCTGGAAAAAAGCGATTGTCACCCTCCAGCCGGGGGACAAGATAGAATTCTTTGAAGGTGTTTAGAATGAAGGGGGAAGCTGAGTGGCACTAAAGATATATCGTCCGACCTCCCCGGGCCGACGGGGCATGAGCGGCTATACCTTCGACGAGATAACCAAGAGCAAGCCAGAGAAATCGCTGCTTCTGCCCAAGAAGAAACAAGCGGGACGCAATTTCCGCGGCAAGATAACCGTGCGTCATCGGGGCGGCGGGGAGAAACGCCGACTGCGCATTATCGATTTTAAACGGGATAAAATAGATATTCCTGGCCGCGTGGCCTCAATTGAATACGACCCCAATCGCTCGGCGCGCATCGCCCTTATTTACTACGTCGACGGGGAAAAACGCTACATACTGGCCCCCGTGGGGTTGAACGTAGATGATATGATTATGTCCGGCAACAATGCCGAAATAAAGCCGGGGAACACCCTGCCCATGAAGCAGATGCCATCGGGTACGGAGATACATAATATCGAAATGGTGCCCGGCAAAGGCGGCCAGATGGTACGCAGCGCCGGGGCATCGGCACAGCTGATGGCCAAAGAAGGTAAATACGTCCTGCTTCGCCTTCCGTCCGGCGAGCTACGCCGCGTGCGCAGCGAATGCATGGCGACCATCGGCCAGATAGGGAATATCGAACACCAGAATATCAGCCTGGGTAAGGCAGGCCGCAAGCGACACATGGGGTGGCGGCCTACGGTGAGGGGCTCCGCCATGTCCCCGCGCGACCATCCTCACGGCGGCGGCGAGGGCCGTTCCCCGATTGGTATGCCCGGGCCAAAGACACCCTGGGGCAAACCGGCCCTGGGCTATAAAACGCGCAAGCCGAAGGCTTCCGACCGGATGATTGTTAAACGCAGAGTAAAATAGGCGGTTAGAGAGGTAATATGTCAAGGTCAACGAAAAAAGGACCAGCAGTTGACGTAAAGCTGGGAAAGAAAGTGGATGCCGTGATACGCTCTGGCCAGAAAACGGTGATAAAAACCTGGGCCCGGTCATCAACTATTCTACCGCAGATGGTGGGCCTTACCATCGGCGTCCACGATGGCCGGAGACACGTGCCCATCTATGTCAACGAGAATATGGTCGGTCATAAACTGGGTGAGTTTGCCAATACGCGCACCTTCAGAGGGCATGTCGCCAGGTCGGAAAAAGTTTCCCAGGTGAGAAGGAGATAATCAGGTACAGATTTACCTGAGACAGGTGTGAGAGAAAGTGGAAGTTAGAGCCGTAGCCAAAAACACGGGAATACCAGCCAGCAAGGTACGTCCGCTGGTGGATATGGTGCGGGGTAAAAAAGTAGACGAAGCGCTGACATTGCTCCAGTTTACGCCGACACCTAAAGCGAAGGTTGTCGCCAAGGTAGTGCAGTCAGCGGTGGCGAATGCCGAAAATAATTTTCAGATAGACCCCGCCGACTTAAAGGTTGTCAGCATCTATGTGGATGAAGCACGCAGTATGCGCCGGTTCCGGCCGCGGTCGAGGGGTCGGGTAAGCCCAATCCGGAAGCATTCCAGCCACATTACAGTTATCGTTGCTGAGCAGGAGGGTTAATTGGGTCATAAAGTTCACCCGTTAGGTTTCAGACTGGGGGTCATCAAAGACTGGCAGTCCAAGTGGTATAGTGACACGCACTATGCCGAGTTCGTCCAGGAAGACAAGAAGCTCCGGGAGGAGATTAAATCCAAATATCCCGAAGCCGCTATCTCCCTGATAGAGATTGACCGCCAGGCTAAAGATGTGACTATTAGTCTATATACTGCCCGACCCGGCATCGTCATCGGAAGAGGCGGCCAGAGGGTCGATGAAATGAGGCAGCACCTCGAGAAACTCGTCGGGAAGAGAATCCGGTTAAATATCCAGGAGATACGCCAGCCGGAACTGGATGCTTACCTGGTGGCCAGGTCGGTAGCCGAGCAGATTGAACGCCGCGTAGCCTACCGGCGGGCCATGAAACAGGCCATCTTCCGCACCATCCAGTCAGGAGCCAAAGGAATAAAGGTAAGTTGTGCCGGCAGACTGGGGAATGCCGAGATTGCCCGCCGCCAGACTTCACACCAGGGGCAGGTCCCCCTCCACACGCTGCGGGCCGACATTGATTACGGTTTCACCGAGGCGCGTACCACCCTGGGGCGCATCGGCGTGAAGGTCTGGATATACAAGGGGCAGATACTACCCGAACTCAAGGTAGTGGAGGTCGAAGAAGAACCGGCCGAGGCAGTAGCCGAAGCAGCTCCGGTTGAAAAGCCGGAAGAAAAATTGGCCGAGGCAGTAGTTGAGGAAGCTCCGGTTGAAAAGCCGGAAGAAAAATTGGCCGAGGCCGTAGTTGAGGAAGCTCCGGCTGAAAAGCCGGAAGAAAAATTGGCCAAGCCCAGGGCGAAGAAGGCAACCAAGTTAACCGAAGCCAAGACCGAAACCAAGGCAGCCGAAGCGAAAGCACCGGAAGAAGAAAAACCGGCTAAACCCAGGGCTAAAAAGACGTCCAAAACAACCGAAGCTAAGGTAACTGAAACCAAGGCAGCCGAAGCGAAAGCACCGGAAGAAGAAAAACCGGCTAAACCCAGGGCGAAGAAGACAACTAAGGCAAAAGCTGCCGAACCGGCACCAGATGTAACGCAGGATACCGAGCCAACCGGTACAGAGGAGGAAGAGACCAGGGATGCAGCAGCCTAAGCGTGTAAAATATCGAAAGGCGCAGAGGGGACGCCGCCGTGGTAAAGCCCAGTCGGGCAATATCATCGGCTTCGGTGATTTCGGTCTCCAGGCACTGGAATCAGCCTGGTTAACCAGCGCCCAGATTGAGGCGGCCCGGCGTGCCATTACCCGCCATATTCGACGTGGCGGTAAGGTCTGGATACGCATCTTCCCCGATAAACCGGTCAGTAAGAAGGCGGCGGAGACCCGTATGGGTAGCGGCAAAGGTGCCCCGGACCACTGGGTAGCCGTGGTCAGAACCGGAAGAATAATGTTTGAAATGGCGGGAGTCGGTGAAAAGGTAGCCCAGGAGGCGATACGCCTGGCCGCACACAAACTACCGCTGAAGACCAGATTCGTATTAAGAGAAAGCGTCACCGTGGGTGGTGAATCGGCAAAGTAGGGAGTGGGCACATTGAAACTAGAGGAATTCAGAAACCTCAGCACCAACGATTTGAAAAAGCAGCTGGAAGAAACTCACCAGGAGCTTTTTAACCTGCGTTTTCGCCTAGCCACCAAGCAACTGGTGAACCACCGCGAGGTGCGGAGGGTTAGGAAAAAAATTGCTCGACTGAAGACCCTGCTCACGGAAAGAGAACTGGGTATAAGGTAGGATAATATGGAAGAAAAACGCAAGACCAGGTTTGGCAGGGTCGTGAGCGATAAACAGGACAAGACCGTGGTCGTCGCCGTGGATACGCCCAAGCGTCATCCGCTGTACAAGAAGACCATCAGGAGAGTCGTTAAATACTACGCTCACGACGAAAAGAACCAGAGTAAAGTCGGCGATACGGTGAGGATTGAGGAAACCCGCCCTACCTCCAAGTTGAAGAGATGGCGGGTGGCGGAGATAGTAACCAAGGGAGAAGTAGCGGATATTAAACCACAGGAGATAACGAACTAGGATTTTGGTGAAACAGAAATGATTCAGATGCAGACCAGGCTTAAAGTAGCCGATAACACCGGTGCCCGCGAAATCATGTGCATCAATGTGCTCGGCGGCACCCGCCGTAAGTATGCTCGCGTGGGAGATATTATCGTAGCTTCCGTCAAACGTGCCATACCGAACGCCGGGACCAGGAAAGGCGACGTCGTCCGGGCCGTCATCATTCGCACGGCACATCCCTACCGGCGCCCCGACGGCTCTTATATCAGGTTCGATGAAAATGCGGCGGTAATTCTTACCGATAAGAATAATCCCAAAGGGACCCGCATCTTCGGTCCGGTAGCCAGAGAGCTGCGGGACAAGAACTATACCAAGATTATTTCTCTGGCGCCGGAGGTTTTATAAAGGCAGAAAGATTATGAAGATAAGGAAAAACGATACCGTACTGGTTATCAAGGGTAAGGACCGGGGCAAAAAGGGAAAGGTGCGTTTCGCCCATCCCAAGAAACAGCAGGTAATAGTCGAAGGTATCAACTTTATTAAAAAGCACTCCAAGGCCAAGGGTGCCGTCAGACAGGCCGGCATCATCGACCTGGAAGCGCCCGTTCATATCTCCAATGTCATACTACTCTGTGATAAATGCAATAAGCCGGGGCGTATCGGCTTCCAGAAGCTGGAAGACGGCCGGAGGGTGAGAATCTGCCGCGCCTGCGGCGAGGTGATTGAATAAATGGCGAGACTGAAAGAAAAATACCGCCAAGAGGTTGTGCCCCGCCTGATGGAGATTTGCGGGTACAAGAACGTCATGCAGGCGCCGCGCCTCGAGAAGGTGGTACTCAATATCGGCGCCGGCGAAGCTATTGCCAATGCCAAAGCGCTGGAAGCGGCCGAGCAGGACCTGACGGCCATCGCCGGACAACACGTCGTAACCACCCGCGCCAGAAAATCAATCGCCGCTTTCCGGTTGAGGACGGGGATGCCCATCGGCCTGAAGGTAACGCTACGGGGTGAACGCATGTATGACTTCTTCGACAAACTGGTAAATGCGGTACTCCCCCGCATGCACGAGTTCCAGGGGGTTAACCCGGACTCCTTTGACGGCCGCGGCAATTATACACTGGGGCTCAGGGAACAAATACTGTTCCCTGAAATAGATTATGACAAGATTGATAAGGTGAGAGGCATGGAAATATCCATTATCACCACGGCTGATAATGACGAGGACGGCAAACACCTGCTTGAATTGCTGGGGATGCCCTTCGCCAAGGATGGAGTGAGTTAGTTATGGCCAAGAAGTCAATGGTAGCTAAGGCCGGACGAACGTCCAAATACCCGGTGCGGCAGTATAACCGGTGCCAACTGTGCGGGCGGCCTCGCGCCTATATGCGCAAGTTCGGCGTGTGCCGGATATGCTTCCGGACACTGGCGTTGGAAGCCCATCTGCCGGGAGTAAGAAAATCTAGCTGGTAAATTAAAAAAGGAATTATTAGGTATGACAGTCACAGACCCAATCGCTGATATGCTAACCCGAATAAGAAACGCCGTTATGGTGCGGCATGATAGTGTGCTGGTACCTGCCTCCAAGATAAAACTTTCGATTGCCAGAATCCTCAAGGAGGAAGGCTTCATCACCGATTATGAGGTAGTCAAGGGCAAACCGCACCGGGTAATTAAAATACAACTCCGGTATCTGGATGATAACAAACCGGCCATTTCAGGATTAAAGCGTGTCAGCAAGCCGGGATTGAGGGTATACGTGCAGAAGAAGGAAATCACGCGCGTTTACGGCGGCCTGGGTATTGCCATTATCTCCACTTCCAGCGGTCTCAGAACGGGACAGCAAGCCTGGCACCAGGATTCTGGTGGCGAACTACTGTGTTATGTATGGTAAAACACTTCTGGAGTGATAGATGTCTAGAATAGGGAAAATGCCGATAGCTGTACCGTCAGGGGTGACGGTTGATATTAAGGGGGAGAACGTTACGGTAAAGGGCCCCAAAGGGGAGCTCAGCCGCTCTCTTCCCACTGAAATGCGCCTGAACCTGGAGGGAAATACCCTGACCGTGACCCGGCCGAGTGAAAGTAAGAAGGACCGCGCCTTCCACGGACTGACGCGGAGCCTTTTGGCGAACATGGTGGAGGGGGTGTCCAAAGGCTTTGAGAAGACGCTGGAAATAGTCGGCGTGGGATATCGTGCCGAGAAGGTCGGCGAAAAACTGGTCATCCGCATCGGCTTTTCTCACCCGGTTGAGGTAACGCCACTGCCGGGAATAACTCTAGCCGTGGAAGGAAACAACCGCATTAAGGTCAGCGGCATCAATAAAGAAGACGTCGGCGAAATGGCGGCTGAAATCAAGGCCATCCGCCCCCCCGATGCCTATAAGGGCAAGGGTATTAGATACGCCGGAGAAGTGGTGCATCTTAAACCGGGCAAGGCCGGCAAGGTCGTTGGCAGGTAGTAATTATGAGTAAATCAACCACCAGAAAAGCACGTAGCAGAAGACATTACAGAGTCAGGCAGAAGGTAAGCGGTAACGGTGCCAGGCCACGCCTGTGCGTTTTCCGCAGCCTGAACCATATATACGCCCAGGTGATTGACGATTCACAGGGGCATACCCTGGTCTCCGCCTCCACACTTGACGCGGAGATAATAAATGATTCGAAAGGTAAATCGAAGACCGGCCGGGCGGAAATAGTCGGTTTGCTGCTGGCCAAGCGCACCATAGATAAAGGAATCAAGCAGGTGGCCTTTGACCGCGGTGGCTTTAAGTATCACGGCCGGGTAAAAGCGCTGGCGGATGCCGCCCGGAAGGGTGGACTTAAGTTCTAAGAGAGGACGATGCAGGTCTGATGAAACAACCAATAAGCCGGATTGACCCGGTCGATTTAAACCTGAACGATAAACTTATTGACATTAACCGCGTTGCCAAGGTGATGAAAGGCGGTAAACGCCTGCGGTTCAGCGCCCTGGTGGTAACCGGCGACGGCGAGGGATATGTCGGCCTGGGCATCGGCAAGGCTAACGAAGTGCCCGCCGCCATAAGCAAAGGCGGGGCCAAGGCCAGGAAGAATTTAATCAAGGTGCCATTAGTCGGAAATACTATACCGCATGAAATCACGGCAAACTTCGGGGCTGCCAGGGTCCTGCTGAAACCTGCGGCGCCGGGCACGGGCGTGATAGCGGGCGGCAGCGTCCGGGCGGTACTTGAGGCCGCGGGAATTAAAGATATCCTGACGAAATCACTCGGCACATCCAACCATATCAACGTAGCCAAGGCGACCATGCAGGGTCTCAGCGAGTTGAAAATCCCGAAAGATGAGGTAGCCAAACGTAAGGCGACCGTCAGCACGAGAGAGGCGACAGCCAGTGAGTAAAATTAAAGTTACCTGGATTAAAAGCGGCATCGGCTATGAGGAGAGCCAGAAGAGAACCCTGAAGTCGCTGGGTTTTCACCGGCTGAATCAGAGCGTTGTCCATGAAGATACAAACTCCATTCGAGGCATGATTAACAAGGTAAGACACCTGGTTAAAGTGGAGGAAGAGATTGGTCAGACAAAATAATATCGCCCCAGCACCCGGTTCCAGACGAGCCAGCAGGCGGGTAGGCCGCGGCGACGGCAGCGGAAAAGGCACCTATTCCGGACGCGGCTGCAAGGGACAGAAGTCCCGTGCCGGCTACAAGATGCGTCCCGGCTTCGAGGGCGGTCAGCTGCCTTTAATCAAGCGCCTGCCCAGGAAGCGCGGCTTCACCAATATCTTCCGGACGGAGTACAGCACCGTCAAGGTCGGCGCGCTCAACGCGTTCGACACCGGCAGTGAGGTAACACCGGAGAAACTGGTTGAGGCCGGAATTGTTAAATCACTGAAGAACCCGATTAAGATACTGGCTGATGGCGATATTGACCGTTCCCTTACGGTCATGGCGAATAAATTCACGGCTTCAGCCAAGGCCAAGATAGAGGCAGCCGGCGGCACAGTTGAGGAGGTAAAGTATGCGGCAAAGGCCGAGTAGACCCAGACTACTGCAGGCTATGATCGATGCTTTCAGCCTGCCCGACCTCCGGCGCCGAATCCTGATTACCGTAGGCATTCTGGTAGTTTTCCGCTTCGTAGCTCACGTGCCCCTGCCGGGGGTTAACCTGGAGGCTCTACAGCGGCTGTTCGAGGGTAATGCCCTGCTGGGCATGCTCGACCTGTTCAGCGGCGGCGCCATGAAGCAGTTCAGCGTGGCGGCCATGGGTGTTTATCCCTACATTACGGCTTCCATTATCATGATACTCCTCGTGCCGACCATCCCGCGGCTGCAGGCACTATCCCAGGAAGGAGAAGCCGGTAGAAATAAGATTAATCTGATTACGCACTGGCTGATGATACCCCTGGCCGGCCTTTCCGGCTACGGGCAGCTGGTCCTGCTCCAGCGCGCCGGGGCTGTCAGCAGCACTGACCTTCTACCCACCATTACCATAGTTGTATCGCTGATAGCCGGCACCGTCTTTCTGGTCTGGCTGGGAGAGCTCATTACGGAGTACGGTATCGGCAACGGCATCTCTATAATAATCTTCGGAGGTATCGTCGCCGGCTACCCGCAGATGATTCAACAGGGTTTCCTGGCCAAGGGAAATCCCATGGGACTGTTAGTATATATCGTCATAGTTCTTATCACCGTGGTTCTTATCGTGATATTTACCGAGGCGCACCGACGGATTCCGGTGCAGTATGCCCGCAGTGTCTTTCGCGGCGGCCGCATGTACCGGCAATCGGGGACAACGCATATACCCATGCGGGTAAACAGCTCCGGCATGATACCGCTCATCTTCGCCATGTCGGTGGTGCTCTTCCCGGGCATCGTCGCCAGCTATTTCGCCAATCCGAACGAGCCGGGCTTTGCGGATACGATTGTACGCTGGTTCAGTCCCATGACCGCCCTGCCGGCAGGCGCATTTTACTGGATTTTCTACTTTCTTTTAGCGGTAGGTTTCACCTTCTTTTACACCATGGTAACCTATCAACAGCAGGACCTGCCGGGTACCCTGCAGAGGCAGGGAGGCTTTGTTCCCGGCATACGACCGGGGAAAAACACCGCCAGCTACCTCAGCGGAGTCATCAACCGCATCACCTGGGCAGGAGCGCTCTTCCTGGCCTTCGTGGCGGTGATGCCTTTCCTGGCGAGGACGGTAACCAATGTTCAACAGATACAGCTGTCCAGCCTGGGTATGCTCATCGTGGTCGGTGTTATCCTGGATACCATGAAGCAGCTTGAGGCGCAGCTGGTCATGCGGCGCTACGAAGGCTTTATTAAATAGGAGTAAAGGTGTATATTATTCTTTTGGGAGCCCCCGGGGCGGGGAAAGGTACACAGGCCGTGATGCTGGCAGAGAAACTGGAGCTGGTGCAGGTAGCCTCCGGCGACCTGTTCCGTCAGGCGCTGGCGCAGGAGACCGAACTGGGGAAAAAGGCCAAGGTGTACATGGAAAAGGGGCAGCTGGTTCCCGATGAGATAACGATACAGATGGTGCTGGAGAGGCTGGCGGCTCCGGACTGTAAAAACGGGGCAATTCTCGACGGCTTCCCCAGAAATATAGAACAGGCGAAGGCACTGGACAAGGCCCTGAAGGAGCAATCGAAAGCGATTGACAGGGTGGCATATATCAAAGTATCAGAAGGAGAGCTTTTAAAGAGGCTGGGCGGACGCTGGATTTGCCGAAAATGCCAGGCACCCTACCACGAGGTCAACTCACCGCCTAAAGTGAAAGGCAAGTGTGACCGCTGCGGCGGTGAGCTGTACCAGCGCCCCGATGATAACGTCGAGACGGTCAAGAATAGACTGAAGGTTTATTTCGCGGAGACGTCCCCGCTTATCGACTATTATAAACAGGCAGGGAAATTGCTGGAGATACACGGCGAGGGCGGTGCGGCCGACGTAAACAACAGGATAGCAGCCGCCCTGAGTTAGGAGAGTGTCACCGGATGGGTATCGTAATCAAATCTGAAAAAGAAATTGCCAAAATGCGACAGGCCGGTAACGTAGTCGCAAGGGTGTTGAAAATACTGAGTGAGCAGATAAAACCGGGTATGAAAACTAAAGAACTGGATATTATCGCCGAGAGGGAACTGAAAAGGTTGGGAGCCGAGTCTTCGTTTAATGGCTATCACGGCTTTCCGGCTAATCTCTGCGTGTCCGTAAATGACGAGATAGTACACGGGATTCCGGGGGATAGAGTCCTGAAAGACGGCGACATCGCTTCCCTCGACTTCGGCGCCATTTATAATGGTTTTCATGGTGATGCAGCGTTAACCGTGGGCGTTGGCAAAATAAGCCAGGATGCCAGGCGCCTTATAGAAACAACGCGGGCCTGCCTGGAAAACGGTATCGCCGCCGCCCGTGCCGGGGCGAAACTCGGTGACGTTTCGGCGGCCATCCAGGAATATGCGGAATCGAGAGGCTACTCGGTAGTGCGTGAATATACCGGTCACGGCATCGGCCGCGAAATGCACGAGGACCCGCAAATCCCGAACTGCACCGAACCGCCGTACGGCCTGCAGCCGGGAACAGGCCCGGTGTTAAAAAAAGGTATGACCATCGCCCTCGAACCCATGCTGAACGTCGGCGACTGGCATACGCGCGTAGCCGGTGACCGCTGGACAGTGCTCACCGCCGATGGTAGCCTGTCGGCGCACTTTGAAAATACAATTGCTATTGATAATAATGAACCGGAGGTGTTGACGAAGGTAATTTATGGCTAAGAAAGAGGCCATAGAGGTTGAGGGGACGGTAGTCGAGGCACTACCCAATGCCATGTTTCGCGTCGAACTCCCCAACGGGCATGAGGTGCTGGCTCATATTTCGGGCAAGATAAGGATGCATTATATCAGGGTCTTACCCGGCGACAAGGTTTTAATAGAGCTCTCCCCTTACGACCTGAAACGTGGTAGAATTACCTACCGGTTAAAATAAAACAAGGGTTTATATCATGAAAGTAAGAGCTTCAGTAAAAGTTAGATGTGAAAAATGCAAGGTAGTAAGGCGACGCGGCGTCGTCAGGATTATTTGCAGCAACCCCAAGCACAAGCAGAGGCAAGGGTGACGCTCGGGGAGCAAGGAGGTACTAAATGCCACGTATTTCTGGAGTTGATATACCGGTAAACAAGCAGGTGTGGGTATCGCTGCAGTATATTTACGGTATCGGCCGCACCCAGAGCCATAAAATACTCAACCAGGCTGATATTACGCCCGACGTTAAGGTTAAAGACCTTACCGAGGATGAGGTCAACAAACTGCGTGAAATTATAGACAAACAGTACCACGTTGAGGGCGAACTAAGGAAAGAGACCAATTTTAATATCAAGCGCCTGATTGAAATCGGCAGCTACCGCGGTATAAGGCACCGCTTCGGCCTGCCGGTAAGAGGCCAGAGAACGCGGACCAACGCGCGTACCAAGCGCGGCGTACGCAAGACAGTAGCCGGTCGGGGCCAGAAGCGCGGCATGTCTAAGAAATAATCATTGAGCTTACAAGGAGGACAGGGTGGCACAGAAGAGAAAAACTAAAACAAGGAGGCGGGAACGGAAGGCGGTTCCTACCGGCCGGGCTTACGTTCAGTCCAGCTTTAACAATACCGTGGTAACCCTTACCGACCCGCAGGGGAATGCCCTGGCCTGGGGAAGCTCTGGAACGGCCGGTTTTAAGGGTTCCCGCAAAGGCAC
>DAOUEB010000086.1:0-12810 GCA_034430675.1 Dehalococcoidales bacterium | reverse complement strand
TAACCGGGGGCCGAGATGAAGTCCAGCCTCTCCTCGACACCCCAGGCTGCCAGACCCAGCCTCTGCCTGTCTTTCATCCCCGAAGTCAGTTCTTCCCAGTCGAAATAAGGCCTGGGGAAATTGCGCGGCAGCTCGCCCCGCTCCAGCTTCTCCGAGCGCAACTGCCCGGCTTCGGCAGCCAGGTCAGCCACCGTCTGCTCGATATACGAAGGCTCATCGAGCACCAGCAGCGCGCCGGAGGGCAGGTAGTCCAGAAGACCGCCGCCGTTAAACAGGGGAGCGTAGAACTCTGCCTCGCGCATAAGCTGCCCCCCGAGCATCATGGCCGTATCACGCTGGAACTGCTGCTTCACCTTGGCGGTGCAGCCGGAAAGGTCAAGTCGCTTCAACGTGTTCTCCAGCGACCGTTTATCCATCTGCCGGGGGGCCAGCAGTTCCGCCGCCGGCCCGATGGCAATCGAAGATACTACCTCAACCGACCGCTGCGTGGCGGGGTCGAAGCTCCGGATGCTGTCGATATTATCGCCGAAAAACTCGAGCCGGACAGGCAGTTCGCTGGTCGGCGGGAAAATATCGATAATGCCGCCGCGGTGGCTTATGGTGCCCGGTACCTCGACCACGTTCTCCATCTGATAACCCATAGCTTCCAATCGCGCCAGCAGGTCGAACGGAGGTATATCCATCCCGAGCTTTACGGTATGACAGGCGGAAATGAAATCGCTGTGCGGCGTCGTTTTCGACATGAGCGCCGCCGCCGAGGCTACCACGAGAGGCGAGTTAACATCCTGCTCACCCGCGTCGCCGCCGGCCAGCGCCGAGAGCACCTGGATACGTTCCATCTCGGTGCTTGTGTCCGGGGCCAGACGCTCGTAGGGCAGGATATCGGGTTCGGGGAAGAGCTTAACCTGTCCGGAATGGCACCAGTTAACAAGCTGTTCGTGGAGCTTTTTGGCGTTCTCCGGCTGCGCCGTAACCACGAGCACCGGTAACTTTAAACTTTCGTACAAGACCGCCATCAAATAAGGCTTGGCGGCATCCAGAACCACCTCCGTGCTATCACCCCGTTGCTCCTGTTCATCCAGAAGCCGGCAATAGGCAGGCATGGACTCAATTAACTTTAGCAACCGACTAAGGTCCATCAAGATACTCCCCCAAATACCTCTAGGGCTCGCCGCCTGCGACCAGCCCTTTTTTTGATTTTAACATAGAACAGCTGTCAGGCCTAGATGGCGCAAGGGGGTGAGGTGTGCATAAAAACCCTTATGGCAGAGTGAACGTTTTCAATATTGACTTTTTAAGCTGAAGCCGATTAAAGTAACTAAAGCAAGAATGATAGAGGTATATCTTGGTCTGGCTTAAGCTTGTTATCTGTATACTGGTGATATTCTTTTCCGGGCAGAAGGTAGCCAAATACGGGGACGTCATCGCAAAGAGGACGGGTATCGGGCAGGTGTGGATGGGGGTTATTGCTATAGCGTTAATCACTTCACTGCCCGAGCTTTTTACCGGCATCAGCGCCGTAACCCTGGTAGATGCCCCCGATTTAGCCATCGGCGACCTCATCGGTGCCAATGTCTTCAACCTGTTCAACCTGGCCCTGCTCGATATCTTCCACCGGGACGGTTCCATCATGGCAATAGCCAGCCAGGCGCATCGACTCACCGGCTGGTTCAGCCTCGCGCTGGCGGTAATTGTGGCTGTTTTTATTTTTATCAGCTCACAATTCTCGGCCATGCCCCTCGGCTGGATAGGATGGTATACTCCCGTCATTATTATTGTCTATCTGTTCTCGATGCGCCAGCTGTTTTTATACGAAAAGAAGCAACCTCCGGCTCAAAAAACCAAACTGTATGAGGGTGAGGAATCATTAAAAAGAGTCTATATCTATTTCTGTATATCGGCGGTTTTTATCATCGCCGCCGGTATCTGGCTGGCGACCATCGGTGACGAGATTGCGCAGGTGACCGGCTGGGGGCAAAGCTTTGTGGGCAGCCTTTTCCTGGCATTTACCACTACCCTGCCGGAAATAACGGTCTCCTTTACCGCTATGAGAATCGGCGCTATCGACATGGCAGTGGCTAATATGATTGGCAGCAACCTGTTCAATCTGACCATCATACCCGTGACCGACCTGGTTTATACTAAAGGACCCATCCTGGCTCAGGTCTCGGAGAGTCATCTTGTCACGGCCGCGGCTGTTACCTTGATGTCGCTGCTCTTCCTTACCGGGCTGCGTTTCAAACCAGGGAGGTTTTTCCGGCTGAGCTGGTTTAATATCGGTTTAATTATATTGTTCGTGGCCAGCACTTACCTGAGTTTTGTCTTAGCCTGAACTGGTGATATAATGACTGGGTACGCGATAAACGATGTTTATTTAACGGCGCACTTTCCGGTTGATATTCAGTCCTGTTACCTTTTGATTGGTTACGCGATTTTTCACTGAGGCGAGGAGAACTACAGGCTTGCAGAAATTAACAGCGGTTATTCTGGTGGGCGGCCCGGGGACACGGCTTCAGCCGCTCACCGATGACAAACCCAAGTCCATAGTGCCGGTGCTGAACAGACCTTTCATGGAGCATACCATTGCTTATCTCAGGCAGCACGGCATCGAGGATATCATCCTGACGTTGAACTATCTCCCGGATGTCATTCGGGATTATCTGGGGGATGGCAGCCGGTACGGCGTGCACCTGACCTATTGCCTGGAAGAGGAGCCCCTGGGTACTGCCGGCGCCGTGAAGAATGCCGAAGCTTACCTGGATAGCACCTTTTTTGTTCTCAACGGCGACGTTTTCACGGATATGGACCTGGGCGACATGCTCGCTTTTCACCGCGATAATAAAGCCAGGGCGACCATTTCCCTGAGCCGGGTGGACGACCCCAGTGCCTTCGGAGTGGTGGAAACTGACAGCGATGGGAGAGTACAGCGGTTCATTGAAAAGCCTCCGCTTGCCGAGGCGACGACCAACTGGATAAATGCCGGGACGTACGTCCTTGAGCCGGAAGTCCTGGAGCATATACCGTCGAATACCCACTACATGTTTGAAAGGGGGCTTTTCCCTTACCTTCTGGACACGGGAGAGCCGGTATACGGTTATCCCTACCGGGGTTACTGGCTGGACATGGGAACACCGGAAAAATATTTCTCGCTGAATGTCGACCTCCTGTTATCGAAGGTAACCGGCCCGCTTGTTTCTATCTCAGGGCAAAATGGTATATATTATAGTCAGGATGCTGTTATTCATCCTTCGGCGGTAGTGGCGGCACCGGTAATGATTGACGGCGGAAGCCGGATAGGTCAGGGGGTACGTATCAAGGGGCCGGTGGTTATCGGGCGGGACTGCCGCCTGGAAGACGGCGCCAGCGTCGAAAATGCCGTATTATGGGATAATGTCACTATCGGTGCCGGGGCCAAGCTCAATCAATGTATTGTCAGCAATAATGTCACCATCGGTAGCAACCGGGAAGTTGTGAATTGTGTGGTTACTCCTTCACAAACGGTGCCGTTGTTCCGTCAGTAATAAGCATGTAACCGATTTCTCGTTAAAGGAGCGTCTATGGCAGCAGAAACAACCAGGGAAGAGAGCAAGGCGAAGAAGCAGAAACCCCGGGAAATAAAATTCAGATGTCAGCTGTGCGGGAAAGACAAGCCGCTTCAAGAGATGGTGAGTATTACCAGGTTCAGACCGGTGCTGGTAGCGTGCCAGGATTGCGCCAAGGAAATGCGTTAGGTATCATTTAACTGGTGTGATTATCGGGAGAGGATATAATGGCTGAGGAACTCGGGAAAATAGAAAAACCTCCGGTAGAAAATTTCAAAAAGGGCAGGAAGCTGTATTTCATTCCGCTTATTTACGGCGGTGAGGACCTGCCCGAAGATTACCTTGAGAAGTTCAATAAATACTGGGAGCAGGTGGAAAAGCAGGTGGTGGAGTTGACCTCGAAGCTCGGCGAGGTCAACAGGATATACCACGAGCTGGTAGCGGTATCCGGCGATGAAGGCAGTAAAACCGTCAAGGAGTTGAGTGACCGGAGCCATAAAATCGTTCAGGCCTGCCTGGAGAAAAAGGCGCAGATGGAAGCAGTCGAGGATGGCGATATCCTGACGGAGTTCATGGACTGGAGCCGGTGCCTGATAATAGGCCTGCAAAACCCGAAGGTAGTATCAAAGGTCTACGAATCTTATGTGGAAATCGGGAAAAAGAGAAACGAACATATCGCCCATAAAATTGATGAAACGCTTCAAGAGAATGAAACCGGGATATTGCTCATGAGGGAGAACCATCAGGTGCAGTTCCCGTCGGACATACAGGTATTTTATGTCGCCCCGCCCGCCCTGGACGAGATAAAGCGCTGGCTGAGAGAGCGTGAAAGCAAGTCGGGCCAGGAAGCTGACCGGAAATAATTGTCTCCCTCCCCTAGCGGGCGTATATTTTCCTGCGCTTGGGTTTTATGATTGGCGGGACCAGGCGCCTGACATATACAGCGCCACACTGGAGACAGGATACATAAATTCCTTCGGAGTCGCGCTCCAGGAACAGGTCGCCGCCACAACGCTTACACCCCTTGAACTTTACGATGTTCAACATTGCCTCTCCCCTCCGTAGAGAGTATCGTCTTTACCTCCCTTGATTTCATTGTATCAATCGCACGATATAGTCCTGATATATTTTGCATTTCCTGCAAACGTTGCATTCGCATTAATTGTAGGTATTGTAAGGAAGCGTTATCACAGCAGTATCACAAAATATGTCTTAAACGTCACAAAATCGTCACAATCGCGTCATTCGCTTAGAAAGTAAAGTTTCACTTTGACAAGGTAAACATGAATGGACTAGAATTTGTCCGTTGGCACCACGGTCAATAAATTCAATTTTGAGGAGGCTGGAATGGCGGGCAAGTACGATAAATACGTTCATCATCCACCCCATCTTCAGATAAAAGTAAAGGAAGATAACAGTATCGTTTTCGACGGCCTGATGATAGGCCATCAGCAGCTGGGCTACGGCCTGACTATCGGCCACCAGTTCGTTAAAAAGCCGTTTAAATCAGATAACCCCTGTCATACCCATAATTTCGACGAGTTCCTGGCCTGGTACGGGGGTAACCCGGACGACCCCGATGATTTCGGCGCCGAGGTGGTGCTCTATCTGGGCGAGGAGCTGGAAAAGCACGTTTTCACCCGGCCCACGATGGTCTACCTGCCGCCGGGATTACCCCACTGTCCGCTGGAGATTACCCGCGTCGATAGTCCTATTATTCAAATCGAAATCATGCTTGTTGGCGAGGGCGGCACGCGGGAGCCTTACTTCGAGGAGGACAAGGGGAAAACGAACTTAATAGAGATGATAGACCTGACACAGAGGTAGTCCGGCCTCAATCCTCCCGCCAGTCCCAGTCCATGCCCCCTTTGAAAACTTGCGAGTTCATTTCGTTGCTGATAAAGAGGTTGGCATCGGGGAAACGCGTTACCATGGCGTAATAGAATCCGGCAACATCGTTCGTATTTGCCAGTTCTTCTTCTGTAGCGACAAGATAGTCCCTGGTAAAGCTGAAACAACTGGAGTCGAATGGCATCCCCGGTTTCTGATGGCCGGGAATAACCACCTCGGCGCCCATTGCCTCTAAACGCTCTAAATCCTGTATCCACTGCTGGCGTTCTTCTGCCGTAACCTCGCAGGTAAACGGGTGCGCCTCGTTAAAAAGAACGTCGCTCCCGTACATGGTTTTTATAGAAGGTATCCAGACCACCGTGTTGTATTTCAGGTCCCCCATTATTTCCGGAATTATTTCGATTCTGTGTCCTTCCAACTCGAAATAATTCCCGGTAAGGGGCTCGATATTTACCTGTTTCCTCGGCACGTTGGTTTTTCCTATCTGTTCTTCCCAGTGCTCGATTTTACCGAAAAACTGATTATTGATAGTCTTTGCTACCGAAGGGAGCGCTATAACCCGGGCTTCCGGGAAAGCATCTGCAATGGGACCAAGGCCGAAGTAATGGTCGGGGTGCGCGTGAGTCACGTATATCGTTTTGAGGTATTTACCCGTTTCCAGTATTTCTGCGACAACTCTATGAGCATTTGATAGAGTCCACTGCGTATCGATGAGAGCGGCATCGGTCTTTCCCATCACGATTACGGAAGCGACCTCAAAACCGCTTTCGTCGCTGAAGAAGACCTTCGTAGCGGGTAAACTCGGCCCGTGTTTGTTAATTCTAACCTCCATAGATTAGCCCTCCAAAAAGCAATTTTCTTCAGTTTACCAAGCAGGGTACTTATATTGCAAGGATTTATCGGCATTCTAATTTGTCCCCTTCACCCCTTGCTTTATCTGTGCATTATACGTTACAATTTCTTAGCCGCGGAGAGGTGTCCGAGTGGTTGATGGTGCCGCTCTCGAAATTTGCTATCCAATCTCCCAAGCGGTTACTTTACGTTCAAACTGATACTTTCCTGTTAGCACGCCATTACCTATTTTGAAGCTAGTGTCCCAAGTAGTTAAGTCCTGTTTAGTTTAGTCCGTGACCATTTTGTGACCAATTTTCCACGTTCATTTTGAAGCTACATTTGCTAGTAGAATATGTCTTTATAAACTGGGCAACTTTTGAGAGGGATTTGGCTGTTAGACGTGGGAAGCGCGTCACAAATCGCTACTTTGTGCAATTGAATTCATAATCTGAGTGTTGTTGGCCAATTGAACGAAACGGGATCTTTCTTTAAAGGATTAGTACAGGCTGATATTATTGTTTCCACTCGTATGTCAATCTTGAGATTGCTCTTGGCCATATCTCTTCCTTTGAGCGGACGGCGATTGGTGCTTGTCTAATAAATCCCGGCTATAAAGTGCCCCGCAGCCTGGGGTCGATGGCATCTCTCACACCATCCCCAACCATGTTAAAGGCATATACCACAACAATGATAGCGATGCCAGGAGCAAAGGAAAGTAGCGGATGTGTCAATAGATATTTATAGCCGTCATTTACTAAGCTACCCCAGGCCACAGTAGGTTCCTTGATGCCGATACCAAGGAAGCTAAGGCCAGCTTCGAACAGGATAGTCATTCCAATCATCATGGTCATCAGTACTATCATTGGCGGGAAACAGTTGGGAAAGACGTGACGGAACATGATGCGCAGGTTACTTGCTCCTGAACTGCGCGCTGCAAGAACATAGTCGTTTTCCCTGACAGAAATAGCCTGACCGCACATAACCCTGGCGTATCCCGACATCATGCCGATGCCGATGGCTATCATAACGTTTAAAAGCCCTCCGCCGAGCAGAGCCGCGATGGCGAGAGCCAGCAGGATTACCGGGAAAGCCATCAGCGCGTCTATGAACCTCATGATAATCGCGTACGTTATACCGCCGAAATATCCGGCAGTTAGCCCCAGTATCATGCCGCTCGTAGCGGCAATACCAAGGGCAACGACACCGACCATAACCGCCGTCCGTGCGCCAAAGATGATACGACTTAACATATCCCTGCCGAGGGCATCGGTACCCAGGAGATGCTCTCCACCGGGCTGAAGCAGGACATTGTTCAAGTCCTGCTTAACGGGGTCGTAAGGAGCTATCCATCCGGGGAGAGCGGCACATATTAATAGCACCAGGATGACAACAGCGCCAAAAACAACCACCGGTCGGCCCAGAAATACCTTGAAGAAGCGCCGAAGCTCGTTGACACGGGGTGGAACTCCGGTCAACTCTAAGCTCCGTTTAGCCTCTTCTGACATAGTACTTACCTCCTTATCCGTACTGTACCCTGGGATCAAGCCATCCATAGGAAAGGTCTATCAGCAGGTTAGTGGCCAGTATAATTGTAGCGGCCACCAATATAACACCTTGAACCACGGCGTAATCCTGTGAGAAAAGCCCCTCTACCGCCAGCCTCCCCATACCGGGAATACTGAATACGGTCTCAACGAGTACGGAGCCGCCCACGATTGCAGAAAGGGTCATACCTTTTAAGGTAACAACTGGAATGAGGCCATTTTTCAGGGCGTGCCTTATTATTACCGCCCGTTCCCTTAAACCCTTGGACCAGGCAGTGCGGATATAATCCTGCCGCATGACCTCGAGCATGCTGGAGCGGGTCAGGCGTACTGCCGACGCGATAGCAGGAACAGCCAAGCAAAAGACGGGCAGGATAATCTGCTGAGTGTTCGCCCAGAAGTCCTTGAATGGCGAGGTGTAGCCAAAGATTGGCAGCCAGTCCAGTTTAAGGCCGAAGGCGTAAATGAGCAATATACCGAGCCAGAAAACGGGAACCGTTATTCCCAGATTACCGAGACTGGTTAATGTACTATCCATCCAGGTGCCTCGCCTCACCGCCGTGACCACACCCATCGGTATCCCGATAATGATGCTGATTATAAAAGCCAGGCCGCCTAAGTGAAGAGTTATGGGCAGCCGCCTTTTTATATCGTCTACCACCTTACCGCGGTGTATAATAGAGTTCCCGAGGTCACCAGCGGCCACACTACCTATCCAGTCGATATACTGCACAAAGAGGGGCCTATCCAGCCCCAAATCATGCCTGATGATGTCAACTTGCTCCTGCGTGATCTCCTCTAAATCTGAAGAAGTTAGGTACATCAGAATAGGGTCACCGGGCAAAAGTCTTACCATTAAGAATACGATTATCGTAACTATTAACAGGACGAGCAGCATCTGTAATATTCGACGAACGATATATGTTCCCATGACTACTATTCTACGATTGTTATCGGTTCGGCTAAGACCCTAGTGCGTAATTGCATGGTTATATAGACATGAGCATGGCATTGCTCGATACGGGCATGTGCCAACTAAATGTAGAGACCAGGTTGACCAGGGAAAAGGATACATTTCTAATTGCAGCATAGCGACAGCTAATTATTCAACCTATTTCATAGACTCTACGCTAAGCGTACCACATTTTCCCAGCATCGGGAAACTCACACGCCCTAGCCGACCTATCCGTCCCGGCGACGGGCATAATCCAACATCGCCGGGACGGACTGTGTTATAAACCTTATTATCTTACTGTATCTAGCGTAGTTCCGGGTCAAGCCAGGTAATTTCGAGTTCCGTCAAGGTGGTCAGGCTATCTTTCAGGTGACCGGTGTCATGAACGCCTTTCTGTAAGAAAGCAACCGCGGTCTCTTCCATATAGGGTATGACCATCACATCGTCGTGCATGAGCTTGACCAATGCTTGCGTCTTCACCGGGTCAACCTCAACCGAGGAAAGGGCCGCGTCAAATGCCTCCTGCCATCCGTCGGGTTTCTGGACGCTGGGGAATTGTACACCCCCAAAGTAGAAGCTGAAACCTTGGTTCATATTCTCAAATGAGGCCATCGCGTGAGCCATCATGGCGTTGCTCCAGCCACCAAAGCGGTATTCAGAATATTTGCCAGCCTCGGGAAAGTCAGGGGTAACTTCAATACCCACCTCGCCGAGCATGTACACTATGGCGGAAATGTAATCTTTGGGGACCACCCGGATAAAGGCGTGTATCGTGGTCTCGAACCCGTCGGGGTAGCCGGCTTCGGCCAGCAGTTGCCTGGCCAGGTCCTGGTCAAACTCGTGCTTATCCAGATTGGGAATTGCTGTCTCGATGAATCCGGGATAAACTTGATACGCTGGGCGAGAAAAACCATACCCCAAAGCCTTTACCAGTGCATCCCGGTCAATGGCATGTGATACCGCCAGACGCACTCTCCTGTCGGCGAAGGGGGATTCGGCATTTTTACTGTCTGGAGCTAAGAAGAAAGTTCCTCCAGACCGGGTGACGTAATCAAAGCCCATATTCATCAGCTCCTGGGCCGTCATGCCGGAGGCCCGCAGTGAGTGTATATCGCCCTTCTGGAAGGCGATACTGCGTACCGTTTCGTCGGCAATCACGATGAATTCCATGCCATCCAGATAAGGCAGGCCCTCTTGCCAGTAGTTCTCGTTCCTTTCGTACACCAGCCTGGCGTCACGCTCGTATTCCACGAATTTGAAGGGGCCGGTGCCGACCGGGTGCCACCTCGCCCAGTCCAGACCGTTTTTCTCGACGGCCGCCGGCGAGATAATCATGGCGGCTCCCGCCCCCAGACCGGTCAAGATAGTGTTATTGTAGCCGGTGATATTGATGCGAACCGTGTAGTCGTCGATAACGTCCACCGACTCCCAGTCGCGTGCCTTTTCGGCTTCTATCTGTTTATCGAGGTTCCACTTGACCGCTGCGGCGTTGAAGTCGGTGCCATCGTGGAACTTGACTCCCTTCCTCAGGGTAAGAGTGACAGACTTACCGTCCGGAGCGATTTCCCAGGCCGTCGCTAGTAAAGGCTCGACTACGCCCCCGTTCCTAACTCGTACCAGAGACTCAACGGCGGGTCTGGCGTCAGCCTGTGCGTCAGGAGCGGCTTCCGGCATATAGCCGATAGGCGTTGCCGGTCCTACCGTTAAGACCTCTTTCAGGATGCCGCCATATTTGTCGGGTTCGGGTGCCGGAGCCGGTTGCTCCGGTGCGGGGGCTGGTTTTTCTGGTGCCGGAGCTGGTTTTTCTGGTGCCGGGGCTGGTTCTTCCGGGGCGGGGGCTGGTGCCGGAGTGGGAGCTGGAGCTGGAGTTGGCTCAGCACAGGCCGATAACAGCGTGCCGAATAGCAGCACAACTGCCGCTAGGATAAATAGTGTTTTTTTCATTAGATGTTACCTCCTTGATTAAAGTGAATCAATAATCTCTAATTTTATGATCATCTTCTAACCTGTCGGTGTATCACCTCCTTCCCGCTGCCCAGTATCGCTAATGAAAGCCTGCAACGTACCTTATTTAGCCTCGGTTAAAACCACACCCGGTAAGGGGACTCCCTGCATCAGCAGGTTTTTTTGTAGAGTTCTGTAGTCTATCTTTCTGGGACTCACTCCCTCTTTTATCGCCATCGCGGCTGCCGTCCCGGCGGCCTGTCCCATCGCAATACAATGCGGGATAAGGTTGGCTATATTGTTGGCTGCCATGTCCGAGGAGAAACTGCGACCGGCGACGAGTAGGCCATCTGTTTTAATCGGCACCAGCGCTCGATAGGGAATATAAACATGTTTAACCTGTCCTGTCTGTCCCGGCGGCCCGAGGCGAGGAAATACGGCTATGGTATCATCATATTTTTTACAGGACTGGAAATCTTCCTTGGTAATTACGTATTCGCCAATTAACCGCCGGCTGCCCCTTGTTCCGGTTTGTGAAGCCGTGTCGAGTATAAAGCTATTCTCAAACGTGGGGATATTTTTCTTCATAAAGTCGTGCCCCCGCCGCATCATCTTGCGCATTTCGACTTCCAGCTTGGTGAGGTCTTCGACGTTAGTGCAATCCAAGCCCGGTATCCAGTTGTTCACCCATAAAACGTCATTGCGGGGTGATGGCAGCGGCAAGAGGCGGGTGCCGGCAACGCTGGCAAGCTCTTTCATCAGTTCTTGAAATTTTTTCGGTTCAGACTCTCTGAAATCACAGTATCCCTGGTAATCACAGTTCCCCAGACGGAAAACCAGAGCCAGCATCGAACTCCTCGATGAAGGATCAATGGTGCCATCAAACTCCGCTCCGGCTGATGGCAAGAGGTCGCCATCTCCGGTGCCGTCAATTATTATCTTTCCGAGCACCGCTTGCCTTCCTGATTTGCTCTCAAATATGATACCTCGGATTTCGCCATTATCAACAATAGCCCGGGTACCCCAGGAATGAAGAAATAGCTTGACTCCTGCCTCTTCCACCATGTCATTCAGTACACACTTCAACAATTCGGGGTCTACCCATGCGGTATGCTCTATCCGGCCGTTATTCACATTGCCCATGAAGCGCCGCCACCGCGACACTAGCTTTTCGCCGCTGGAGCCTATGTCCTCCATTCTGGGACGCAAACACCCGCCGATGACATCCAATCTTTCCAGCCATTCCTGGCAAAGGCCGGCGATTATCGGCTCCTTACCGCCATCGCTCATGTGCGGGATTTGGATAACTATTCCCCCGGTAGCCATGCCTCCCAAATGCCCGTACCTTTCCAGGAGCACTGTTTTAGCGCCGCTCCGCGCTGCGGCTATTGCCGCCGAGTGTCCTCCAGGGCCGCCTCCCACTACCACGACATCAGCTTCATAGCTTACCCTGACTTCACTGGCTGGTTCCCGGATGATCTTTTCATTTAAGCTTTCAACCAAGCTCTTGTCTCCTTCCGTGTTTAAATCATTTCATTTTTTCTTCACATCCGTGTTTTTCCATCCCGGGGAAAAACATATTACATAATTCGACTAATAATTTGAGATATTTCCCCCGTGCAACTCTTTATTGCCGTCGCATATTTTTGAGTATTATCGCCTACGATATGCGAGGTGAGGACTATAATACCTGCAGCGGCAATCACACTTCCACTCGTATTATAAATAGGGGCTGCGGCGGCCCATATTCCCATTCTGTATTCTTCTTTGTCGAAAGCAACCCCTTCCATTTTTGCAATCTCAAGTTCTTTTTCAAGCCGAAGAATATCGGTGATAGTATTTTTGGTAAATGGTTGCAGCGTATTTCTGCTGTAATATGCCTTTCTTTCCTCTTCAGACAATGAGGCCATTAATATCTTCCCACCAGCGGTACAATGCAACTTTAGTCGTTTGCCTACAGGCGAATTGATACGTAAATCTTCGTCAATCCCAACTTCTTCTATTACAATTGACTCATCGCCATCTATTACAGCTAAATAGACCGATTCATTCTGTTCTTTACTTAGCTTACTTAAGGACAGGTAAGCAAAATCAATAAACTTCAGGTTTCTTCTAATGGCGAAGTTATAGTCCAGCATTT
>DAOUEB010000085.1:0-4068 GCA_034430675.1 Dehalococcoidales bacterium | reverse complement strand
GGACTGCGGCGCCATCACGGTGCCGCCCAAGATGGTCTGCCGGCAATGCGCCAGCCCGGACATGGAGGTAGTCGAGCTCAAGGGCAGCGGTAAAATCAGGACCTTCACCACCGTTTTCGTCGCCTCGGAAGGACGCGAGGATGAAATCCCCTATACTATCGTTATGGTGGAACTGGACGACGGCCCCTGGATTATGGGCAACCTGGATGGCATCGACCCTGCTCAAGCCTCCATGGAACTCGTCGGCAAGAAAGTCAAGATGGGGAACAAAGTTTTCCCCGGCGATAAGTATTCCGCCGGCGAGGGTGCCAGACCATTATTCAGCCTGGTGTGAGAACAATAGCAGAATTCGCAGGGCAACTGCCAGGCTATATCTGGCAAGCGTCTCCGGAGTCAATGTCCCTGTTCTTATCAACACTCCAGCGAGAATACGGCTCTGTCAGAGATTATTTGAATGCTCAGGGTGTTGAGCCTTCCCTGATACAGCGCCTGGAGAGGGCACTGCTTACTTAAGGCTAACCTTCACGTATAATGCTCCGGGCGATGGTCATCCGCATTATCTCCGAGGTGCCCTCGTAAATCTCGGTAATCTTGGCGTCGCGGAAATAGCGCTCCACGGGATAGTCTCTGGTATAGCCGTACCCGCCGTGAATCTGGAGCGCCTTATCGGTGACGAAGTTCGAAACCTCCGAGGCGAAGACTTTGGCCATGGCCGCTTCCTTGATGAAGGGGCGACCCTGGTCGTGGAGATAGGCAGCCCGCAGGGTCAACAGGCGGGCGGCGTCAATCTGAGTGGCCATATCGGACAGCATCCACTGAATCGCCTGAAAATTGGCAATAGGCTGCCCGAACTGCTGGCGTTCTTTAGCATAGCTCAGCGCGGCCTCATAAGCCGCCCGGGAAATACCTGTGGCTTCAGCGCCTATGGTAACCCGGCTGACATCAAGAGCATCGAGGGCAATCCTGAGTCCCTGTCCTTCCTCACCGAGACGGTTCTCCTCGGGGACAAAGCAGTCCTGAAAGATGAGCTCGGTGGAAGACAGTCCGTGCATGCCCATTTTATCTTCGTGTTTCCCCACGGAGAGTCCGGGGGTATCCTTGTCCATAACGAAGGCGGTTATCCCGCGATGCCGCAGGGATTTATCGGTGGTGGCGAAGACCACCACTATTTCCGCCTTATCGCCGATGCTGGTGAACAGCTTATTGCCGTTAATGACATAGCCGCCTTTGCGGCGGGTGGCGGTGGCCTCCATGTCGGCGGGGTCGCTGCCGGCACCGGCCTCGGTAAGAGCATAGCATGCCAGCTTCTCGCCGCCGGCGTGGGGCGGCAGGTATTTCTTTTTCTGTGCTTCCGTCCCGTACTCCATAACGGGAACGATAGCCAGCGACAGGCTAATACGCAGGTAATTATCTATCGCGGCGGAAGCCCGCGCCAGTTCTTCGACGGCAATGCATAAATCTACCAGTCCCCGGCCGCTACCGCCATATTTCTGCGGGACGGTCAGCCCGAAAAGACCCAGGTCGGCTATCTTCCTGATTTCGTCGGCGGGGAATTCTTCCGTCCTGTCTATGCGGTCAGCTACGGGCGCTATCTCCTTTTCCGCAAAATCATGCAGCATGGCCTGAAGCATCTTCTGTTCCTCGGTCAGGTCAAAGTCCATGTTGACCTCTATTCTCCAATTTATCAAGCTCACCGGTCAAACGACCCGTAATCTCACGGGCGGCACGCTGAGGATTCGTCCTCCCCTGCAAAAAGTCGTCCACCAGTTTTTCCAGGTAGTCGCCGCCATCGAGCCGGTAGATAAAATCGCTGACGAAGCCTTCCACGGCCTCCAGCAGCTCCAGCCTGGCCCTTTCTCTGCGGCGTCCGGGCATCCCGCCGCTTTCGACCAGAAAATCGTGGTGACCCAATATGGCCCCGGCCAGTTCCTCCGTGCCTTTATCGTTTATCGCCTCGGTCAGGATAACGGGCGACTGCCATTCTTCGGGGCTTGGGGCTTTCAGCATCAACATGGATTCAAGGTCGGCCTTGAGACGGTCGGCCCCCTCTTTATCCGCCTTATTGACGACGAGAATATCGGCGGCTTCGAGGATGCCGGCCTTCATCGTCTGGATTTCATCGCCGGCACCGGGGGTTAAAACCACCAGCGTGGTATCCGCCGCTTTCACGATATCAATTTCAATCTGCCCCGAACCCACCGTCTCTACCAAGATAATATCTCTGCCCAGGGCATCCATAACGTGAACGGCGCCGATAGCGACCCGGGCCAGGCCTCCAACCCATCCCCGCGTTGCCAAGCTGCGGATAAATACGCCGGGGTCGGTGCTGTGCCGCTGCATACGCACCCTGTCGCCCAGCAGGGCTCCGCCGGTAAGGGCGCTGGTGGGGTCGATGGCGATAACGCCTACAGTCTTGTTCTGCTTACGGAAAAAGTCGATAAGGTTATCGGTCAGGGTACTTTTACCGACCCCCGGGGCGCCGGTCACCCCCACGATATACCCTTTGCCGGTATGGGAATAAAGGCTATCCATCTCGGCGAGGGCATCCGGGGACTCGTCCTCTATCCGGCTGATAAGCCGGGCGGCTGCCTGAACATCACCGGCTAACACTTTTTCGGCCAGTGCCATTGCTGCTCCTGCCTTATTTAATGGTCGTTGCCGAATGGATGAATGTCCGCCATGATAATGGGTCTATCGCACTTTAAAAGGCCTCCCGGCCAGTGCGGCAGGAAAGGCGGCGTCACGATGGCCGTCGACTTCGTGAATACATGCCTTTCTTCTTCCTTGCCCAGGCATATCTCGAATTCCGCCCCCAAGTCACTGGGGTCGTCGGTGTCGGTCCCCAGGAAGCACATAACCTGGGTGGTGGGGTGTGTATGCGGATGGTCGGGGTCCGGACCGATTCTATAGGGCGCTTTTTTCATACTTTCGTAGAGCATGACAAAGTCGAACCCCGCCCTCTCCTTGGTGACGACAAACGATATGTAGCCGCCTCCGTCATCCCTGTTCAACGGGCCGTAGTGCCAGGCACCCTTCCGCGCGAAGGTCAGCGGCATGATATATTTTCTGGTTTCCGAGCGCCACCCCACCGGAGGGGTCGGTTTTTTATCGGTTTTTACCGGCGTCTCTTTATATTGGGGCGCAATTGAAATCTCATAAAAGAAAAATCGTTTATCCAGGAAGTTAACGGTGGCCGGGAAATGCGGCATCCCTTTGGGAATGGCGACGGCCGTGGTGGTGGTAATCATGTGCGTTTCCATCTCCTCGCCCAGGCATATCTGGATTTCCGCCCCCAGCTCGCCGATATCATCCATATCAGACCCCGCAAAGAGCAGGACCTGGTCGAAATCATGCACGTGAGGCTTGTCGGGGTTTTTGCCGATTTTACCCGCCGTCCAGAAAGTACCGTACCTGATATGGGCATCTATCCCCAGGTATTTACCGTCCATCACGTTTTCCTGCCTTAAACCGCCCTGGTCATACTCTGTAAACTTTAGAGTCTTGACATGCTGTCCGTATTTAGTGGCTGCCATTTGTTAATCTCCTTCCTTTAGTGAAAGTGAAAACTCTAGATGTCTACACGGATATAATAGCTGAATTTTACAGAGCTTACAACATGATGCGCAGGTTACTTGCTCCTGAACTACGCGCTGCAAGAACATAGTCGTTTTCCCTGACAGAAATAGCCTGACCGCACATAACCCTGGCGTATCCCGACATCATGCCGATGCCGATGGCTTATATGGTAGGAGAGAAAAGATCCTGGAACATCGAAAGGAGGTGCAAATACAAACAATTAATCGTCGCAGAGACTACAACAGGGGCCTCAGGGAGCTTGTTAATGCCGCCTGATTATGCCAAAGTGTTCAGTTTAAAAAGTGTCCCATTTCGCTGATTGACAACAATCTTCGTCAATCCCAACTTCTTCTATTACAACTGACTCATCGCCATCTATTACAGCTAAATAGACCGATTCATTCTGTTCTTTACTTAGCTTACTTAAGGACAGGTAAGCAAAATCAATAAACTTCAGGTTTCTTCTAATGGCGAAGTTATAGTCCAGCATTT
>DAOUEB010000084.1:0-21469 GCA_034430675.1 Dehalococcoidales bacterium | reverse complement strand
AGCCCGTGGCAATCTCTATCTGCGGTCATGGAGATTGCTTCGTCGCTGTGCTCCTCGCAATGACAGAGGGGGAATACTGGATTCCCGCTGGAGTTTACCCCGTACTTGATACGGGGCGGGAATGACAATCGGTGGGCGGGAATGACATTTAGTTAGGCGGGAATGACATTGTGGTCGAGGGATGTTTCTTTCCGGAGGAATCTTACTGATAGTTGGTTGGGTGGGATTGCGGCAAGCGCGGGATTCCCGCTAATTGAACTGAGTGGTAGAGGCCATCATGTTCGGGTCATTCTGTGGTGCGGGTTCTTTTTCGCCGGTAAGCTTGGTTATCTCTTCCCGGTCATTACAGAAGTCAAAGATGCTATCGCGGCTGATGCTGCCGGCACGATACAGCCCGACCAGCGCCTGGTCGAGCAGCTCCATGCCCTGTTGCGTGTTCATGCGAATCGTATTGGGTAGTTGATAGGTCTTGCCCTCCCGGATGAGGTTTCTCACCGCCGGGTTAGCCAGCATCACCTCGATAGCCGCTACCCTGCCCGAGCCATCGGCTCTGGGCACGAGTGCCTGACAGAGGATACCGAGGAGCAGTGACGCCAGGCGCTCTTGAGCCAGATGGCGCTCGTGAGGTGGAAACATATTGGCTATTCTCTCCACGGCCTGTGCGGCGCTGGGGGCATGACCGGTGGTCAGCACCAGGTGCCCGGTTTCGGCCACGGTTAGTGCTGCCGAGGCTGTTTCCAGGTCCCTCATCTCCCCGACGAGTATCACGTCCGGGTCCTGCCTCAGTACGTGCCTCAGGGCTTCGGCGAAGGAGAGAGTATCCGAGCCAAGCTCACGCTGTGTGATAGTGCAATTGATATTGTTATAGATATACTCGATGGGGTCCTCAATCGTAATCACGCGACGGCTCTCGATCTGGTTCAGGTAGTTAATCATGGATGCCAGGGTCGTGGATTTGCCGCTGCCGGTAGGTCCACTGACCACCACCAGACCACGAGGCCGTAAAATGAGCTCTTTGCAGACCTTGGGTAAGCCAAGGTCATCGGGGCTAGGTATGTCGGGGGGCAGCAGGCGGATAACGAGGCTGGTCGTACCTCGTTGCTTGGCGGCATTAAAACGGAGTCTGCCGACATCGGGAACACTGCGGCCGAAGTCAAGCTCAAGGGAGCGCTCAAAATCAGCCCTTTCTTTTTCTGTCGTTATCTGGCCTAATGCCTGCGCTATGTCCTCGGCGGTTAATTCGGGCAGGTCATCCGCAGGTACAAGACTACCATGGATGCGAAACAACGGAGGCCGGGACACAACCATATGCAGGTCGGAAGCGCTCTTTGACCTGGCTAGTTGAAGCAATGCAATAATGTCTTTCATCTTTACTCTCTCAATCTAATATTCAGAGAATACTTCATGGTATCGGTCGTATTATCGCTGGATTCTCTGGAAAGACTGGATATAGTAATTTCATGAAATCTTCCGGTAGTATCTAACTTTCGGGCGTATTCTATGACCTCTTGCTCGCTCTCTGCCCATCCGTTAATCGTTAAATACTCGCCGGAATGAGCTATGCTGTTCAATTCAAAGTCATCAATCTGGTTGTCCACGGTAGCTAACAGGTCACCGTTTAGCTTTTCGCCATTTGCATTGAAGCTGTTCAAGGCGTTCGTAAATTTGGTGCAGGTTGCCTCAGTACTGGCCAGCTTTTGCTCCGCCGCCGCGATGCTCTGCGCCAGGTCTTTTTTCTGGGCCTGTTTTTTCTGCAGGAGGACAGTGGTAGAGTCCAGTTGAGTATACGCCAGTTCAATACTGGCGGCGGAATCCTGAATCGTCATTGTCAGTAAAACGATTAAGCTGACGGCGACGGCAGCTGCCGGTATCGCCATTATTCGATTCAGGGAAATAGGCTGGGGCAGGTAAGGTACTGGCAAGGTGTTGAAGTTGGGTAGCAGGGGGCCGGCTTCCCTGGTAAATTCTTTAAGGGCAAGGCCGACATTCACCAGGTGATGTGACGGGTCGAGTTGTTTCAGGCATTTTAACGGTGATGTAAGTGGATACACCTGATATCCCAGTTCCTGGGCCAGGTGTTCATATAGCTCCGGTTCATCAGCCAGCTCTCCGGAGACAAGCAAGGGCGCATTCGGTTGGATGAGATTATCTGGATTATTGGAGTTATAGAACTGGATAGTCCGCTTGAGCTCATCCTTTACTATCAGTATCTTCTCCGGGAGGAATTGTGATTCCTCGGGGAAGGGTACGGTGCGGATGGGTTGGGGAATTCTGTTGACCATAACAATGATGTCAAACTCCCTTGACTGGATATCAACAATTATGGAGCTTGCTTCCCTGGACAGCCTCGCTAGAGCCAGCGGTTTGATGTCCATGAGATATGGCTTGAGTCCCGCCTTGTTGAGTATCCTCATCAGGGTATCGGCAATCTGCCGCGGTATTGCCACCATGAAGGCATCTATCTTACCTTCGGAGGCTGAGACGGTCTGCCATGATATGTATAGCTGTTCCAGGGGCACCGGCAGAACCCTCCTGGCCTCTCTTGTTATTGCCTCATCCAGCATGGCTTTGGGTAGTTCAGGGAGAGTTACCGGACGGGTCAGACAGTGAAGCCCGCTCAACCCGAGGATAACCTTCCTCGCGCTTATCTTGTTGCTCTTAAAGAGAAGTTTAATTCTGGCGACGAGTTCCGCCTCTTTGCCTTCAGTGTTAATATCGTTCAAGGGCGTATCCAGAGGTACGTCAGCCAGCTTGGTTATACGCTTGCCGCGAGTGACCATTAAGCGGATGCTGGTATCGTTAATATATAGAGTAGTAGTGCTCTTAGCCATAATCAGTTTCCTTCATAAGAGTAGACAACCATCTGGATACTGGCCGACGGCTCGCTATCCGAGGACTCCTCGGGAATAGATATCCGAGCCGACTGAACATTGCCGATGGTGAAGCCATCGTTCAGGCTGATGATAAAATCAATAATACTGGGCACCTCTCCTTCAACAGTAGCGGTAATTGATATCGCAGAACAACTGATGCCTTCGACCGTTTGTGTTGATATCTGCGTAGTACTCAGGTTCATTATTTCCACACCACAGTACTCAGCGATTACGAAGAATTTATCGGTAACATCAGCGCTCACCACAGTCTGGCGCAGTCTACCTTTTACTTCAATGAACTGAGCTTCGCTTTCTTCTAATCTCTGTTGAAGCTCTTCCAGTTGCGGGTGCAGATCCGCTACCCGGATACTATTCACACGCATTGTGGATAAACTCATCTCCTCGTCCAGTTGGGTCTGTTCCTTGAGTTGCTGAGAACGAGTAACACCCAGACCGGCCAGGACAACGATAAATATGCCCGCCGAGAGGACCAACCAGCTTGTTTTACTTAACTTCAAACCTTTCATAAAAGTGCCCGAAAACTCTCCAGAGATTAGAATGTCTGCCCGTACATGGAATACATGGCTGAAACCATTGATAGCGCGATAAGGCCGACGATGCCGGCTATGACCAGTGTCATTACCGGTTGAATCATACTTATCAGGGATTTGGTCTTGTCCTGTGCTTCAGATTCGTAGTTCTGGGCTACGGCAAGCAAGGAGGTATCAAGACTGCCCGTTTCCTCGCCGACTTTGACCATCTGTACCATCATCGGCAGAAAGAGGGAGTTTTTTGCCATTGGCTTGGATAAGCCCTCACCTTTGAGCATGTCCGTCTGGACGTTGTAAAGTGCCTGGGCCATCACTCTGTTGTTACAGCCCTGGATAACGAGAGGCATAATTTCGGGCAAAGGCAGACCGGCCGTGAACAGTAGCGAGATACTCCGGCAGCAGCGGGAAAGCTCGTTAAGGTGCTTTACCCTCCCCAGCTGCGGGATACGCAGGGTTAGAACGTCGAGTTTATATTTGCCGTCCGGCGTTCTGATATAGATGAGCCCCAGCCCTATGGCGATAAATAATCCCAGAAAGATATGAAGAGCATAACTGCGGAGCAATACAGAGAAATCTATCATGATTCTGGTCAGGACGGGTAACTCGGCACCGAGCGACCCGTACAGGTTGGCGAAAGCCGGCAGAACGAAAAACATCAATATGCCAACCACAACTACGGTCACCACGGCGGCTATCATCGGGTACATCAGGGCACCCTTGATTCCTTTACGGGTAACGATTTCCCTCTCCATATAATCGGCCACCTGCTTTAGCATCGTCTCGAGGCCGCCAGTCTGCTCACCGATACTCAGCGTACGGCAGCTCATCGAAGAGAATATCGAAGGGTGGCGGCTCATGGCTGCTGACAGCGGGTTGCCGTTGCGTATATCGTTGATGACATCGTAAACTACTTTCTTGAGGGTGCGATTGGATATCTGTTCCTGCAATAATTCCATAGCGGTAACAATATTGACGCCGGACTCAAGAAGCAGGGCCAGCTGCCGGTAGAGCAGTATTATCTCGGTTTGTTTGACCTTGAATAATTGATAGGTCAGCTTTCCCAGGCTCATGAATGGAATGTATGGTCTGAGGTTAACCAGGCGGTAACCAGCATAACCGAGCATTTCGGCAATCGCGTCTTCGCTGGTTGCCGAAATTTTGCCTTTAACGATATCGCCCGATTCACCGCAGGCTATGTATTGATAAAGCATATAGTTTCCACTCCGGTATTTATCACCTCAACCAGTATCATCGAGTATAAAATTTTCTTTCTTACTCCACAGAATAGGCATTACGCAAGACTTCAGCGGGGGTGGTTATGTTTTCCTTAACTTTATACATCCCGTCTTGCAGCAGCGTTATCATCCCCTCCTTTATTGCCTGACTACGTAATTGATTGGCAGTTGTTCCCTTGACCAGTAACGTTTTGATATTGTCGCTGGTACAGAATAATTCGAACATGCCCGTACGCCCCCGGTAGCCGCTATTAGCGCATGATTTGCACCCGCTGCCTTGGAGAAATTCACTTCGTTCTTCGCCTATTTCCTGGCTGTAAATCATGCGCTCCTCGGGGGAGGCTTCAACCGGATGGGCGCAATTGGGGCAGATACAGCGTACCATGCGTTGGGCAATCACGCCGATAAGAGCCGAGGATACCAGGAAAGGCTCCACACCGAGGTCGATGAGGCGCAGCACCACGCCCACGGCGTCGTTAGCGTGGATTGACGACAGCACCAGATGTCCGGTAAGGGCCGACTGAATGGCGATATTGGCCGTTTCGGCGTCGCGTATCTCTCCGATCAATATCACGTCGGGGTCGAGCCTCAGTATTGACCTGAGGCCGCTGGCAAAAGTGACGCCGGCACGAGAGTTAACCTGAATCTGGTTAATATTTGAGAATCGGTACTCCACCGGGTCTTCTACGGTTATAATGTTGCGTCCTACCTGGTCAAGAGAATTTACAGAAGCATATAGCGTGGTGGTTTTACCTGCCCCGGTAGGGCCGCTTACCAGTATTATCCCGTAAGGTACTTTAAGCATGCTTTCGTATTTCATCATGCTTTCGGGGAGAAATCCAAGGTCGGGCAAGGACAGGGTCGCCCGAGACTTGTCCAGAAGCCGTAATACCGCCATCTCGCCGTAAACGGTGGCGATAATACCTACCCGGATATCTATCAGGCGACCTTTGGCTTTTACGGAAAACTGACCGTCCTGCGGGCGATGGTGGTCCGCGATGTTCATGTTGGCCAGAATCTTAATCCTTGAGATAATCGGCGTCATTGTCATTAGCGGGAGCGAAAACATTTCATGAAGTGTGCCGTCTATGCGGAAGCGTACTCGCAGTTTATCTTCACCGGGCTCAAGGTGAACATCGGAAGCTCTGGCTTTCACAGCTTCATCGATAATCAGCCTCAGGGCCTGGGCAACAGGAGCTTCCGTAGCTGTGTCAATTATTAATTTCTTGTCGGCTTTACTGGCATTTGATAATGTTATGCTGGAAATTTGTTTTTCAATCTCGTCGTAGGCCTTATAGTTAAAGTCGATGGCCTCAAGCACTTCTTCCTGGGTAAAAGACTCAGACTCTACGCGCAGCTGGCTCCAGCTGGCTAGGGCTTCGAGGGCAAGGATATCAGACGGGTTCGCCATGGCCACACGCAGGACATTACCATCTATGGACAGTGGGATGGCGTTATACTTGCGGGCCATGGCCTCGGGAATGAGCTGTAAGGCTTCCGGCTCAGGCGTACTCTTACGCAAGCTATTTTTGGCTTCTTCAACAGATTTCGACATAACCAGGGGTTCCCCCATCTATGGATAAATACGTAGCCGCTATACAAAAATCTTATATGTCTTTCGTCCTATTTACAATAGCTCTTTGGTCATAGCTAATTTGAGGGATACAGTACCCTATCAGTGTTGCGTGTTGCTCGCTATGGCTCTTTCCTATGGTAAAATATTATGTTAAAATACAATCGTAATCCTTAATAACACCAACGGTAGAATTAACAAACCGTGAGGAGACGTAATGATAGAGCTAATCGAAAGTTTTCTGAATTATCTGGCAGTAGAGAAGGGTTATTCCGAGCATACCGTAGTTGCCTATCGCAATGACCTGACGGGGCTGGCCGATTTCGCAAAAAAACAGGGCATGGCCTCCTGGGCCAATTTCAATCGGCAGAACATGTTGAGCTATCTACTTGACCTCAAAGAGAGGGGCTATGTGGCCACCACGGCGGCGCGTAAAGTGGCGGCGGCGAGGTCTTTCTTCGGCTTTCTGGTATCGGAAGGCATCATCAAAACCAACCCTACCGAGAATATGAGTTCGCCCAGCGTGGGGAAGGCTTTACCCAGGCCCATACCCATTAGCCAGGTGCGTTTGCTGCTGGAACAACCGACCAAGCTGTCTACGGCTGAAGCCAAGAGAGACAAGGCCATGCTGGAGTTACTATATGCCAGCGGTATGAGGATAAGCGAACTGGTGGCTTTGAACCTGGGCGATGTCAATACCGAGGGCGATTACTTCGTGCGCTGTTTCGGTAAGGGGCGCAAGGAACGTATTATCCCGCTTTATAAACAAATAGCCATGACCGTAAAGCAATACGTTGGCGAAGACCGCCCCAAGTTAGCCCACGGCAAGAAAGAAGCGGCCCTGTTTCTTAATGCCCGCGGTGAGAGACTTACCCGGCAGGGATTCTGGCAGAAGCTTAAGGAGTACGCTAAATCGGCCGGATTGAGTGACCGGATTAGCCCCCATACCCTGAGACATAGCTTTGCCACTCATATGCTGAGCGGCGGGGCCGACCTGAGGTCGGTACAGGAACTGCTGGGACATGCCAATATATCTACCACGCAGGTCTATACTCACCTGACTACCGAGCATGTCCGCCGCACCTATGATAAGTCCCATCCCAGGGCTAAGTAGTAATTTTCAGGAGGTAATGGATGCCAGGTAAATCGCGACACGGCAAAGGTAAGCATCCTCATCATAGCAAAAAAAGTAAGGCTATAAGACGGCAGACAACTATGCCCTCACAGCAGCAGGCAACCGCTGTGGCGCCGGAGCCGGCGGCACCCGTCAAGGCTCCACCTGCGCCTAAGGCATCTGCAGCGCCGGTGGCAGTTACGACGCCACGGTATCCCTATGTCACCGGGGAACTGAAAAGAATCGGTATCCTGGCGGGGATAATTATCGTCGTCCTTATTGTGTTGTCAATTGTTCTATCCTAGTTCTTCACTGGCGGCCATGATGGACTTTAAAGCGGCAAGGGCCAAACTGATTAAGAGTCTCAGCTCCGAGATTAAAGATAAGCGGGTATTAGCTGCGATGTCCCGCATACCCCGTGAAGAGTTTGTTCCACCGGAATATCGTCATCAGGCCTATGAAGACAGGCCGTTACCGATTGGCTGGGAGCAGACGATTTCCCAGCCGTATATTATCGCCCTCATGACGGAGGCGCTGGAACTCAGCGGAAGTGAAAAAGTGCTGGAGCTGGGTACCGGCAGCGGGTATCAGACGGCGATTCTCGCCGAGCTGGCCGGGCAGGTGATAACGGTGGAGCGTATGTCGCCTCTGTCCAGGTCCGCCCGAAAGGTGCTGGATAGTCTGGGCTATACCAATATCAAGATACATCTCGCCGGGGAAACTCTGGGCTGGAAACAGGAGGCGCCCTACGATGCTATTATGGTTACCGCCGGGGCTCCCGGTATCCCGGATGACCTTCTGTCCCAGATGGCTGTCGGCGGCCGTATGATAATTCCGGTAGGTTCCCGTTATACACAGGAGCTTTGCAAGGTAACCAAACGGCAGGACAGGAATCTGGTTAAAAAGATGGGTGGCTGCCGCTTTGTTTCGCTGATAGGTAAAAACGCCTGGGAAAATTAAGACTGCGCCGAATACGGAGGATAACCATGGATGTTCTTGAGGCTATTAAGAACAGGAGAAGCATTCGACACTATAAAGCCGACCCGGTGGACGGCGAAGCCATAAATACTATCCTGGAAGCGGCGCACTGGGCACGGTAATTGTCGGCGGTTTTGACGCCAGAAAAGTGGCTCAGATTCTGGAAATGCCAGCCGGTTTTACCGTGGTTACCATGACCCCTCCGGGTTTCCCCGACCGTAAGGGGCAGGTCTCTCCCAGAAAAGAGCTCTCCGAGGTGTTTTACAAAGAGAAATGCGGTAAGTAGAAAGGGAAATAATAAAGGAGGATAAACGTGGAATTGTTTGAGGCTATTAAGAGCAGACGGAGCATCCGGCGGTACACCTCCGACCCTGTTGACGACAAGAAGGTTGAAGCGATTCTGGAGGCCGGCCGCTGGGCGCCGTCCTGGGCTAATACGCAGTGCTGGCGCTTCATAGTGGTGCGTGACCCCGAAATTAAGGCCAGGGTGGCCGACACCCTGATGAAGATTAAGTTGCCTGATAAAGAGGTGCCCAATCCCGGCGCCGTGGCCATCAATACGGTGCCGGTGCTCGTCGTTGTCTGTGCGGAGATAGGTAAGTCCGGCGGTAAGCCCGGGTCCGGTGGCGGTGGTGGCGAGTACATTACCGACAAGGGCGACTGGTTCATGTTCGATACTGCCCTGGCGGTGCAGAATATGGTGCTGGCAGCCCATGCCCTGGGGCTGGGCACGGTGATTATCGGCGCCTTTGATGCCGTTCAGGCAGAGAAAGTGCTGGGCGTGCCCGAGGGTTACCGGGTGGTTATCCTGTTCCCGGTGGGTGTGCCTGACCGGGAAGGCAAAGCGCCCCCCAGGAAAGAGCTGTCCGAGATTACTGTCAGGGACAGGTGGAACAAGTAGCTTAAAACGCGGTTGATATGCGTTTTCGATTCTGGGTTCTCATAGCAGTCGTTCTGTTCGTTATCGGTATCGGGGCCGGCATAGTCGTCAGTGCTGTCATGCCAGCCGCTGTCTCCGGGCTTTTCTCCGAGCAGGCATCCGCCCTTGAAGATATTGTGGCTGATTTAGGCGCGTATCAGGTAGCGACGGCGGTGTTCATCTTTTTAAAGAATGCGACTGTCGTAGTCCTCAGCTTCCTGTTCAGCCCGTTTTTTTGTATCGTGCCCGTTCTGGCCTTGCTTTTCAACAGCGCGTTCTTGACTTACATTGCGGCAATAGTGGTCCAGGAAAAATCGCTCGGTTTTCTGCTGGCCGGGCTGCTCCCTCACGGTATTATCGAAATCCCCGCCCTTATCACCGGCGAAGCGGCGGCTCTCAACTTCGGGGTGGCGATGATAGTCGCCCTTTTTACCAGAGATAGAGGCAGCAGGCTGCTGCCTAACTTTAAAATGAACTTGAAATATATTCTGCTGGCCCTGGCCCTTCTCGTACCCGCCGCCATCATAGAAACGTTCGTTACGCCTCTCCTGTTATCATAGGCGGAGGTTATTACGAATGCTTGCCGTGCTCGGTCGACTACGAGTATAATAATACCGGATGATATAGATAACAGGTGATTTGATGCAAAAACACGGACCGGATAAAATTCATAACACAATTTTATTGTCCCACGGGGGCGCCGGTAAGACATCGCTGGCAGAGGCAATGCTCTTTAATACCGGGGCCGTCAGCCGATTGGGCAAGGTTGATGACGGGTCATCTACCTCGGACTATGACCAGGATGAGATAAAGCGCAAAATCAGCATTAATCTGTCCCTGCTGCCCTGCGAGTGGCGGGATGCCAAGATAAATGTTATCGATGCCCCGGGTTATACCGACTTCGTCGGGGAAATCAAGGCGGGTATGCGGGTCAGTGAGAGTGCCGTAATCGTCATCTGCGCTACCTCGGGGGTGGAGGTCGGCACGGAGCTGGTCTGGGAATACTGCGAGGAGGCGGAATTACCCCGTCTTATATTTGTTAACAAGATGGAACGAGAGAACGCCGACTTTTTCAAGATTGTGGAAGAAATACGGAACAAGTTTGGTTCCAGGTGTTTGCCGCTGCAACTGGCCATCGGCGCCCATACTGACTTTGAGGGAGTGGTTGACCTGCTGTCCATGAAAGCGTATACCGGTACCGAGTCCAAAGAAACGGATATACCGGAAGCACTGAAAGCCCAGACCGATTCTTACCGGGAGAAGCTGGTAGAGGCTATCGCCGAGATTGATGATGCTCTCATCGAGAAATACCTGGGTGGTGAGGAAATCAGCCAGGAGGAACTGACCAAGACATTACGCCAGGCGGTCGTCAGCGGACGTGTTGTGCCTATATTGACCGGCTCGGCGCTGCAGAATGTGGCCGTTAACCGGTTGATGGATGCTATATGTGACTACCTGCCTGTGCCTGGGGAGCAGAAGGTAGCCGTTAGCGATGGTTCCTCCGTGGACCCGAGCGAGACGGCGCCGCTGGCTGCCCTTGTGTTCAAGACTACCGCCGACCCCTACGTCGGCAAACTGACCTACTTCCGCGTCTATAAAGGGGTTATCAGCAGTAACTCCCAGATATATAATGCCAACCAGAAAGCTGCCGAGCGCGTCGGCCAGTTGTTCATGATGAGAGGCAAGACACAGGAACCTGTAACTGAGGTCGGGGCCGGCGATATCGGCGCCGTGGCCAAATTGAATGTGACCGGCACCGGAGATACGCTGTGTGCGCAGGACAAACCCGTCAAGCTGACGCCCGTTGTTTTCCCCAAGCCTACGTTCCGGGAGGCCGTCTATCCCAAGACCAAGACCGATGTGGACAAGATGGGGACGGCCCTGTCCCGCCTGGCCGAGGAAGACCCCACTTTAACGGTGCACCGCGAGTTGGGCACCGGCGAGACAATTATTTCCGGCATGGGTGATACTCATCTTGCCGTGGCTGCCGAAAAGATGCAGCACAAATTCGGCGTAAACGTGGAACTGGCGATACCCAAGGTCCCGTATCGGGAGACAATCACGGTGACGGCTAAAGCCGAGTACAAGCACAGGAAGCAGTCCGGCGGTCACGGCCAGTACGGCCATGTCCTGCTGGCCCTGGAACCGTTACCGGAACGCGGTGATAATGAGTTTGCCGGAAAGATAGTCGGCGGGTCGGTGCCCAAGAACTATATTCCCGCCGTGGAAAAGGGCGTCGTCGAAGCGGCCCAGGAGGGCGTGCTGGCCGGCTATCCGGTGGTCGGTGTCAAGACAACCCTCTATGACGGGAGCTTCCACCCGGTAGACTCCTCGGAAATATGTTTTAAAATCGCCGGGGCCGGGGCATTGAGAAAGGGACTTTCCGATGGTCAACCGATTCTCTTGGAGCCGATAGTGAATCTCAAGGTAACCGTGCCTAGCGACCTTACTGGCGATATCATCGGCGACCTTAATACCAAGCGGGCCCACGTGCTCGGCATGAACCCGGAGGGCGGTAACAATGTTATCGAAGCGCAGGTGCCCCTTGCCGAAGTCCAGCGCTACGCTATTGATTTGAAGTCGATGACGCAGGGACGGGCGACCTATACCATGGAGTTCGACCACTACGAAGAGGTGCCGGCCCAAATTACCCAGAAGATAGTCGCCCAGAAACAGTCGGAAAAAGAATAGGTAACGTTAACTATAATTTTTATGTCATTGCGAGTCCCGATAAAATCGGGGTGAAGCAATCCGTTTCTCCGTGATGGCGGGATTGTTTCGGGCTCTCGTCTGCCAGAGAACCTGTTCGGCGAGCAGGTCGCCCTCGCAAATGACAACACATCAGTCGCATGCCGTCCCGACAGGTCTGGGACGCTCTTGTCTTATGTGGGCCTGATTTCCTGCTTCATGAAAATGATATAGCTGATAGCGAAGCAGATGGCGCTCAGGCTTACCAGGCCGACAAAGTGAGGCCAGATAGCCAGCAGACTCTGCCCCAGGCTGAGGGGATTCGGCACCATATACATCGCCTGAGCTCTGGTGATAATTCCCAGGCCTTTCGCCACGGGTACGAGGAGCACGTAGTATGCCTCCTGGAAGAGGTAGCTGGGCGAGAGCCGCAGTAACGTCTGCTGCAACTCGGCATTTTGTATCTGCGCTTCCAGAGTGGCGCTCTCGCCAACGGGTGCCAGGGAATTGGCTATGGCCGGGCCCAGCCCCAGCATCACCCAGAAAAAGTAGAACACGAGGAAGAGAGCAATCGGTAATAGAAGAGAACCGGCCGCCCTCCGGAATACCACGGAGAACAGCATCGCCAGGCCCATCCAGAAAGCTCCGTAAACAACGGTAATAACCAGGTAAAGAAAGAGCCGGATGATTTCCACGGCAGTGGGCGGTACGCCTATCATTCTCAGCCCGTAACCGGCCACCAGCAAAAGGGTCGTCCCTATCATGATGGTCATGGTGATGATGCCCGCCAGAAACTTGCCATTGATGACGCTGTCCCGGTAGACGGGTTGAGCCAGGAGACGACTCAACGTGCCGCCGGTACGCTCGCTGTTGATAGCATCAAAACCTAGGGCTATACCTACAATCGGGATGACAAGGCCGAGGGAAAAAGTCAGTGACGGGATGTTCTGAAAAGACGATGTAAATAATGCCAGGAAAACAAAGCCACTTTTAGTAACCGCCCCGCTCGTTTCCAGGGCCGCGCGGATACCCTGGTGAACTGCGTACAGGCCAAAGACGCTGGCTACCAGTGCCAGCAGAAACAGGACCAGAAATCGGATACTGTTAAAGTAGTCGGCCAGTTCCTTGCGTACTATTGCTAACATTATGTAAGGCTAATTCTCCTTGAAGTACTTCATGTAGATATCGTCCAGAGAGAACTCGTGGACCTTCATCTGCACCAGCAAGGCATCGTTATCTACCACCGTCCTGGATATTTGCGACCGTAAATCGGAGTCGGTGCTGATTTTAAGCGTGGTGCCGTCTGCTTCGACTTTATCTACGCCCTTGATTTTCTTGATAATATCTACCAGTTCCGCTTTCGGTTCGGCTGTTTCGACTTCTATGATGAAACGGCCGCCTGCCATCGCTTCCCTGCCGAGCTCGTCAATGCCTCCTTCGATTACCATTTTGCCCTTGGATAGTATGCCGACACTCTGGCATACCCTCTGCACCTGGTAGAGCTGGTGTGAGGACAGCAAAACGGTAGTTCCCATTTTGGGCAGGCCGGCAATGATATCGAGAATCTGGTTGATACCAGATGGGTCGAGGCCGGAGGTAGGCTCGTCAAAGATGACCAGTTTTGGCTGTTTGATAAGTACGTCGGCAATGCCCAGGCGCTGTCTCATGCCGCGGGAAAACTTACTGGTGACCATGTCCCGCTCTTCGGTCAGGCCCATCATTTCCAGCACCTCATCAATGCGGCGCTCGGTTTCCGCAAGGTCGATGTTGTTCAGGTCGGCGATGAATCTCAGGTTTTCCCTGGCGGTGAGGTTATCGTAGAAGCCGACCTCTTCGGGAAGATAACCGACGATTCGCTTTATCTTGAGGGGTTCTCGGGTCGGATTAAAATCGAATACTCTCACCGTACCCGATGCCGGTTCGGCCAGTCCCAGCAGCATAAGGATGGTGGTTGTCTTTCCGGCGCCATTGGGGCCCAGCAGGCCGAATACCTCGTTCTCCCTAACATGGAAATTAAGGCGGTCAACCACCGTGACCTTGCCGTAGTTCTTGGTCAGGTCCTTTGTTTCTATGGCTAATTTATCTGTCATTTACTATCGCCGGCCAAACCTCATAAAGATGACAATTAAACCGATAATCACAACAGCGATGATGGCCACGCCAACCCATCCCCAGATAGTGGGTGTTTCCACGGTGACCCTCACATCCATCTTAACGGGGTCACCCTGTTTCCCGGTAATCCGCAGGAAAAACATATAGTCCCCGGACACCGTCTTCGGTGGTGGTTTAATGTTGATATCAACGGTATTCGTGTCAAAGCTCTCGAGGGCATCTATCTTCTTTGGTTGGAACGTTATTTCCCATCCATCGGGTTTATCGGTAGAGAACGTGATGTTCTCAATGACAGCCGTACCGATATTCGCAACTTTTATGGAATACGTATTGTCCTGGCCGGCCTTGGCCCTGGTATTATAGAGTTCGTTGGCGGGCGCGGCATTCAGGATGTACTTGGCGGTAACCTTGGCGGTGAGGTCGAGTTTGCCGATAACATCACCGGATACCGCTTCCAGGGTTACCGTATATTCGGCGGGGTCGGCCAGGGGCCAGGTTGGAGGAGTGACCGTCACCTTTAAGTTTTTCGCCACGGCGATGAAAGGTGAGGCTTCCACGGCAATTGACGGTATCATTTTCGAATCATATTGCGGGTTTATGTAGGCGCTCCAACCGGCAGGTAGAATGGTATTCAGGTCGAAGACTCTGTCTTCCTGTCCCTTGTATTCGAGCTTTACGCCATACTCAAAGGTGCCCGTAGCGATAGCCTCAATCTCGGGGAATTCGGCGGTCACGGTAACGCTATCCGGTTCTTGCTCTTCCTCTTCTTCGGCGATAGGCTCTATCTGAGGAGGCTCCGTGGATATAGGCTCGGGTGTCGGGGCGGTCTGGGTAGCATTATCCGTAGCGGGCGGCTCCTCATCCTGTGCCAGAGTAACAGCCGGCAGGGAGAAAACTGTCAGTATTATTGCAAAGACAATGAGAATAGAGATAAATCTCGCTGTTTTCATCGTTTTACCACCTCACATAAACTATTTTCTGCTGAATCGATTTGAATACAACCATATAATATAACAAAACGATATTTGTGTTCAAGGCAGCCCTAACTGTCATGGTCGGCAGAGGCGTTGCCTCAGGAAGCCAGAAGCTCCCTGACTTTTTCCGTAAAAGCCGGGAGCACCTTTTTCCAGTCGCCCACAACGCCGAAGCGGGCCTGGCGGAAGATATTGGCCTCGGGGTCTTTGTTAATCGCAATAATGGTCTTGGAGCTGGAACAACCGCTCATGTGTTGACTGGAGCCGGATATGGCTACGGCGACATAGAGTTCCGGGGCGATTATCTTACCGGTGAGCCCTACCTGTATGGTATCCGGCACCCAGCCGTTGTCGCAGGGTGGACGGCTGGCGCCCATCGCTCCTTTAAGCAGCTTCGCCAGTTCCTCCAGTTGCTGAAATCCTTCGGCGCTGCCGATACCTCTGCCTCCGGCGACTATCACCTCGGCATCTTCGATTTTGATGCCGGCGACATCTTCTACCACTCTGTCCAGGATTTTCGCCCTGATATCGGACGCCTGCAGGTCTGCGGTGATATTTGTGATTTCTCCCTTCTTTGAGGTGTCCGGTTCAAGTGCGGTCATAGCTTTGGTACGTATCGTAACTATCTGAGGGTCGGCATCGGTGGTAAAAACCGCCTGGGCATTACCGCCGTAGACAGGCTTGGTCTGCAGCAGGCGCTTCGACTCCGGGTCAATGGCCAGGTCGACGCAATCCATGGTAACCGCAATTCCGAGTCTGAAAGCCAGTCCTGGGGCCAGGTCACGCCCGGAATCCGTCTGCCCCATGATGAGAACCTGGGGCATCACCTGTTTTGTCACTTTCTCCATGACGCTGACGTAGGCATCCGTCTGGTAGTCTTTAAGCAGCGGGTCGTCAACCACGTAGGCTCTGTCGGCGCCATATGTTATGGCCTGCTGGGCCAGACTGCCGATGTCGCTGCCGACCAGCACCGCCGATAGCTCCTGCCCTAGGTCATCGGCCAGCTTCCTGCCTATGCCGAGCCCTTCTGCGGCAATGGGCAGGATTTTATCATCCTTAACCTCACAGTAAACGGCTATCCCTTTATACTCGGCCATTATTTTAATCTCCCCTATAATAAATCATAATTGTTGAGAACCTGTTAACCCGATTCAAAATATCTTGGCTTCCCTTAGTTTCAATGCCAGATTTGCCGCCGCCTCTTCGGCACTGTCTCCTTCGGCCATTTCGCATTTACCTTCATGGACCGGCTGAAAGAGTTTGTTTAGCCTGGTCCGCTGTCCGGCGGCGCCTACTCTGGAAGAGTCGATGCCTATGTCATCTGGTTTCCAGACAACCGGCTCTATCTTCTTGGCGGCCATGATTCCTTTTATGGTCGGGTAGCGCGGTTCCCCGATTTCATTGCTGACGGTTATTACCGCCGGGATGGGTACCTCCATAACGTCATAGCCGTCTGAAGTCACCCTCTCCACCCTGGACGCACCGTCGGTGATATCAATCTTACGTGCTATCGTCACACATGGCAGCCCCAGTATCTCGGCAATGCCGGGCCCGGTCTGGCCGGAGTTGGTATCCGAGGCTTCACGACCGCACAGGATTAGGTCATATTCCCCCATTTTTTTAATGGCGGCGGCCAGCGCGGTGGCCGTCGACCAGCTATCACCGTCGACATAGGCTTCGTCCTCCAGCAGGATAAGCTCATCGGCTCCCATGGCCAGTGGTTTCTTCACCACTTCGCGCGAAAGCTTGTTACCCAGACAGATTATTGTGATTTTACCGCCTTTGGCTTCTTTAACTCTCAAAGATGCCTCCACCGCGTACTCTCCATAAGGGTCGATTACCGGTGGTACACCGTGCATCTCGGCTTTGTTGCTGGCAGCATCGATTTTGAAGGTGCTCGGTGGTGCTTCGGGGTCGATGACCTGCTTGACACAAACGACTATATTCATCTGAAACATGCTCTCTTTCTAGAGATTTTTGAAATACGGTTGTGTGTTGATTCACGAACAATTTAGCATTATAGTTAGCGCCGTGTCAAACACAGGCTGACGACGCGCTCGAGGCCGGCCAAATCGCATTCGACTTCAATCCGGGCCGAAGGGAATATTTCCTGTAGGAGGACAGCCGCGGCATCTGTCTGCCCCTGCCCTATCTCCAGGAGAATGAAGCCCTGGCTGCGGAGTTTATTATATGACTGGCGGCACAAAACTCTTATACTGTCCAGTCCGTCTTCTCCGCCGTTCAACGCCAGCTCCGGCTCGAAACTCAAGGGGCCGTTGGGGGGTAAATCAGATTCCCGGACATACGGCAGGTTGGCGATTATCAGGTCGACGGGTTCCGGCAGGGGTTCCAGCATGTCGCCCTGTAAAAGGACGATTCTGTCGGTCACGCCGTGTCTCCGGCAGTTAGACCGGGCGAGTTCCAGTGCCGGGGCTGAGACATCGGTGGCGTATATGGTCACTCCCGGGAGGTTTACGGCCAGGCTGACGGCGATAGCCCCGCAGCCGGTGCCGATGTCGGCTGTCCTGGATATAGCCTGGCTCTGAGTCAGGCGGATAGCCTTTTCAACCAGTAGTTCGGTTTCCGGTCGCGGGATGAGGACATTGTGGTCAACCCGGAAATCGAGGCCGTAGAACTCGCGGTGTCCGGTGATATAAGCCGAGGGCTCTCCCTGAACACGGCGTTCCAGAAGCCTGTTCAGGGCTTTCTTATATGAGGGAATAAAATCATGGTCGAGGTCTGCATAGAGCTGAACGCGATTTATCCCCAGTACGTGTCTTAAGAGAATTTCGCTTTCCAGCGAGGCGTCTTCGATGTTATTATCCGTCAGGGTCTTGCGGGCATAAGCTAAAGCCTGTCGGCGGTTCACACTGTCTGCCCCTCGAGTTGTTCGGCTTGCTCATTGGCGGTTAGAGCGTTGATTAACTCGTCCAGCTCGCCTTCCATAAACTTGGGCAGGTTATGAACGTTGAGATTAATACGGTGGTCGGTAATGCGGTCCTGGGGGTAGTTGTATGTCCTTATCTTTTCGGCACGTTCGCCCGTGCCGACCTGTGAGCGCCGGTCAGAGGTTATCTGCTCTTCCTGTTTGCGCCGCTTGGTATCCAGTAGTCGCGTTCTGAGCACGGACATGGCTTTTACTTTATTCTGAAGCTGCGAGCGTTCGTCCTGGCAGACGACGACCATTCCCGTGGGCAGGTGCGTCATGCGGATGGCCGTGGCTACTTTATTCACGTTCTGACCCCCGGCTCCGCCGCTGTGAAAAACGTCAATCTTAAGGTCGTCGGGGTTAACGTTAATATCGACCTCCTCCGCTTTGGGCAGGACAGCCACCGTAGACGTGGAGGTGTGGATTCTGCCGGAGGCCTCGGTGACCGGCACGCGCTGGACGCGGTGGACGCCGCTCTCGTATTTCAGGCGACTGTAAGCGCCCTTGCCTTTTACCTCAAAGATTATCTCTTTAAAGCCGCCGATGCCGCTTTCACTCATGCTGAGAATATCGGTATTCCAGTTGTGAGCCTGCGCGTACCGACTGTACATGCGGAAGAGGTCGGCGGCGAAGAGCGCGGCCTCGCTACCCCCCGTCCCCGCCCGGATTTCCATGATGATATCCTTCTCGTCATTGGGGTCTTTGGGCAATAATGCCAGCCTGAGTTTCTCCTTTAGCTCACTGAGTTTCTTTTCCAGCGATTCGATTTCCTGCCTGGCCAGGTTGGCCATCTCCTCGTCGAGGTCGTCATCCAGCATTGTCCTGGTCTCTTCCAGTGACTTTTCGGCGTCTCTGTATTTCCGGTAAGTCATCACGATTTCTTCAATGGCTGCCCTCTCCTGGGCCAGAGTCTGTAGCTGGCTGAGGTCCGTCGCTATCTCGGGCCGGGCCATCTTCCTGTCAAGCTCCCGGTAGCGCTTCTCGATTTTTTTGAGTTGTTCTATCATTTTATGCCGTTCCCTTAACAGAATTATAGCACAGCGCCAGATAGCGCTCCAAGCTGTCTCTTTTGTTATTCGGTTGATTGATTCTACCTCACCCCTGCCCCTCTCCAGCCTGTGTCATGGTAAAATACCCATGTGTAAATTGGCTGGAGAGGGGGAAGAGATTTTGAGAGGGGGCGAGGTTATAATGGGCTACGTCAGATTACACAAATACAAAACCAGTAGGCTATAAAACCCAAGAATATCTCAAAGCTAAATCAATTGACATTTCAAATGAAAATAAACTATAATCAAGCGTGTCCATCATGCCAGCAAATGGCAATCGTACTATGTACTTAGCTAATGCAGGTTTATATTCGCTGAATTCCTATCACTTACTGAATATTACCTGTCCAAAATAGAGCCGCATGCAGGCGGACTAGAAGGAGCTGACAATATGACCATAACAGAAATACTTGCCAGAAATGCCAGATTAACCCCTGATTCCTTGGCGTTGATAGAGATAACTCCGAGCAAGAATTTGAGGAGAGAGGTTACCTGGAAGGAGTTCGACGACAATGCCAACCGCGTTGCCAATGCCCTCATCGCCAGGGGCATTAAGAAGGGCGATGTCGTTGCCCACCTGATGATGAACTCCATCAAATGGCTTGAAGCCTATTTCGGCATACTGAAGACCGGCGCCATGGCGGCACCTGTCAACTTCAGGTTCATCAGCCGCCAGATTAAGTACTGTGTTGATATTGCCGAACCCAAGATTATGATGCTGGACCATGACTTTGCCGAGCGGGTGGAGGAAATTCGCCCGGATATGCCGACGATTAAGAATTACATATTCGTGGGCGAAAATCTGCCGCAGGGTATGGAGGCTTATGACGATGTACTGGCGGAGTCCTCTCCCGTTCCGCCGGATATCGAGTTGAGCGGTGAAGATGAAGCCGGACTCTACTTTACTTCCGGCACAACCGGTGACCCGAAGGCCACGTGTCTCTGCCACCGGAGCCTGGAACACACCGCCGTCAACGAAAACTTTTCTCATCGTGAGACCCGCAAAGACTGCTTCCTCCTCATTCAGCCGCTCTATCATACCGGCGGTAAAATGCACTGGTTCGGCAGCCTGATTGCCGGCGCCCGGGCCGTCATGACCACCGGCGGCGAGAGAGTTACGGCCAAGCTCATCCTGGAGACCATCAGTAAGGAAAAGATAACGATATGTATGCTTCTGGTACCCTGGCTCCAGGACATCGTAACCGCTCTTGATAGGGGCGATTTGAAACTGTCGGACTATGACGTGAGTTCCCTGCGACTGGCCCACTCCGGCGCTCAGCCTATCCCTCCGGTGCTCGTCCGGCGTTTTATAAAGTATTTCCCGAACATCGATTACGAAGAAAACTACGGCCTCACCGAGTCGGCGGGGCCCTGCATGCACCTCGGACTGGAAAACTTTCACAAACTCGGCTCTTTCGGATATCCGCGGATAAACATTGACGCGCGGGTGGTTGATGATAATGGTAATGATGTTCCTGCCGGTGGCGTCGGCGAGATGATTATCAAGGGCGCAAATGTCATGAAATGCTATTACAAGAACCCGGAGAAGACCGCCGAAACTCTCCGGAACGGCTGGCTTTACACCGGCGACCTGGTGAAGCAGGACGAAGAAGGATTCATCTCCTATATCGACAGAAAGAAAGACCTGATTATCAGCGGCGGCGAGAATATCTTCCCCGTCGACCTGGAAGCTGTCCTCATCGGCCAGCCCAAGGTCAAGGACGTGGCCATCATAGGTATTCCTGATGATAGATACGGTGAGGTGGTTGCCGCTGTCGTTCAGCCCAAAGAGGGTGTTGACCTGACCGAGGAAGAAATGAGAGCTTACTACGAACCGCAGCTGCCCAAGTATGCCTGGCCCAGAATCATCCTCTTCGGTGACGTACCGCGCAACCCAACCGGCAAGATTGAAAAACCCAAGCTGCGAGAGCGTTATACCGATGTCAGGTGGAATCCCAAGAGATAGCAGTAAGCAGCGTAAAATAGAGAACCTGTAGGAATTTTAAGAGAAGGAGCAATAAAATGGACTTCAAGGATTGCGTTGATTTCGCTAATGAGAACAAGACCGCTTACCTGGCCACCGTAGCAGGCGACCAGCCGAGGGTCAGGGCTTTGGGGATGTGGTTCGCCGATGAGACAGGATTCTATTTTCAGTCACAGTCCACCAAGGCCATGTGCAAGCAGCTGGAAAAGAACCCTAAAGTAGAGGCTTACTTCAATGCCGGGGATTTCAGCAAGGTAATGAGGGTTACCGGTAAGGTGAAGTTTATTACCGACCCCGAAATAAGGGCCAAGTGCATTGAAGAGAGGCCCTTCGTCAAGAATTTCGGCATTACCGAGCCGGATAATCCCCTGCTGGCTGTTTTCCAGATACATACCGGGGAGGCTTACTTCTGGACGATGGCCGATAGCATGAAAGAGGCCGATTTACCCAGAATTAAGTTTTAGCGTTAGTTTTTAGTACCCCGAATTTG
>DAOUEB010000083.1:0-3224 GCA_034430675.1 Dehalococcoidales bacterium | reverse complement strand
CCCTGATGCTGTCCCAGGGTATTACCCTCCCGGTCGAATATCGGCCCCGGTGCGGTATCTCCGGTGATGTGATTTTTCAGGAACCCGGGGTAGTCGTCATCGGGGATAAAGCAGATTTCCTGGCTTTCCGGCCTACCCGCAGCGGGCAGGTTCAGTTTACGGGCGATTTGCCTCACCTTGTCCTTGGTCAGGTTGCCTACGGGAAACATGGCACGGCTTAGCTGTTCCTGGTCAAGCTGGCAGAGGAAATAGGACTGGTCTTTCTGCTTGTCGGCACCCTTCTTCAGCAGGTAATTTCCGGTATTCCCGTCCCGCTCTACCCTGGCGTGATGTCCCGTGGCGATAAAGTCGGCGCCCAGCTCTCTGGCCCGTTCCCACAGAATACCGAACTTGATATCCTTGTTGCACCGGACGCAGGGATTGGGTGTTCTGCCCAGGCTGTACTCCCGGCAGAAATTATCAATAACCCGTCGGGCAAAGATATCCCTGAAATCCATGACATGGTGGGGTATTCCCAGTCTGCGGGCGACCTGCCCGGCATATATCCCGGCGTGAGTGTCCTGGTTGCCTGAGGGTACAACCTGCATGGTTGCGCCGATGACTTCATGGCCTTCTTCTTTGAGCCGAGCCGCGGCTACAGAGGAATCGACGCCGCCGCTCATGGCTATGACTACCTTCATTACTTCAATTTCTCAAGGGTGACCTTGGCCGCCGCTTCGCCGGACAGGAACATGGAGCCGAAGGTGGGGCCCATCCGGGGCAGTCCGTAGACGGCGCCGACCGCCATGCCGGTGACGATTAAGCCGGGAAAGCACTCCCCGGTATGCTCCACGATAAGGTCTTCCGACTTCTCAATCCAAAGGGCGCCTTCGCCCTTGGTCTTAATCAGGCCGCGTTGCTCCAGCTTTTTGACGACGCTGGCATCGTGCCCGGTGGCGTCAATCACGACCGGCGCCTCGATGGCTACCGGGTCGAGGGCGGCTACCTGCCGCGGCAGCGAAGCCACCGGCGACCAGTTGATGACGGCCCCGCATACCTTCCCTTCCTTGACCACCAGGTCTTCGAGCATGGTCATATTTATAACTTTAACGCCGGCGGCGCAGGCAGCGGCAATGAGGCTGGCGCAGGCGTGGGGGGCATCGCAGACGGCCAGCCCTTCACTGACGACTTTATAGGGGACGTTCAGCTCGTCGAGCAGTTTTTCGCCGGGGTGTCTTACGGTTACCTTGGGCATGAGATAACCCCCGCTCCAGAACCCCCCGCCGAGGTAGTTATTGCGTTCGATGATAACCACTTTTTTCCCGGCTCTGGCGATATCGCGGCCGGCGACCAGTCCGCTGGGGCCCCCGCCGACAATAATACAGTCGCTTTCCACGTATTCGTTAAATTCTGTAGTAAACTCAGAGACTATGGCGCGGGTTATTTCTTTTTCCCCAACGGGACTGAACTTATCCATCGTTAGACTCCTTCCGATTCACCTGACTTTCAACGGGTGTCTTTTCCGCTTTTTGCTTCTCCTTTGATTCTTGCCGGGAAGAGTTTGTGCCGATTGAACTCTCCAGTTGTTTCAATCGTTCTTCCAGACGGTGATGGTCTTTTAAGATGCCTCTGATAGCCTCGGAAACCGGGTCGGGCAGCTTGCCGTGCTCCAGGTCCATGGCCGGTTTCTCGCGTTTGGTGACTACTCTACCGGGGATACCCACGACCGTGACTCCCGGCGGTACCGACCTTATGACTACCGAGCTTGAGCCTACCCTGGCTTCATCGCCGATGGTAATGGGCCCCAGGGCTATGGCCCCGCTGCCCATCTCGACGCCATTGCCCAGGGTAGGGTGGCGCTTCTTTTTTTCCAGGGTCGTTCCGCCCAGCACCACTCCCTGGTACAGCAGGACATCGTCGCCTATCTCGGCGGTCTCCCCGATGACCACGCCGGAACCGTGGTCGATAAAGCAGCGGCGGCCGATGTTGGCTCCGGGGTGGATTTCAATCCCGGTAAAAAAGCGGTTAATGTGTGAAATAATACGGGCGATGAGATATAGCTTGTGTCGCCATAAATAATGCGCCACGCGGTGTGCCCAGAGGGCGTGCAGGCCGGGGTAGCAGAGGATAGCTTCAAGCACGCTTCTGGCGGCCGGGTCTTTGGCAAATACCGTCTTGATGTCTTCTCTCAGGTTATTAAACACGAAAATATTTCCTTTTTCACCCTGGTAATAGAGTCGTTCAGGTCTCGCTTCTACTGTAATTATACCTTATTTGTCATACGCTCTGCTTTACCGATGTTTCTTTCCGCCTCTGTTTTTCCAGCAGGTCTTGCAGAGTTACCGATTCCAGCGCGGTATCAATGGCCTTTTTCATCTCGCACCAGACATCGCGGGTGACACAGATATCGGCACGGTCACAGGTTTCCGGGTTGCTGATGCAGTCCACCGGTGTGATACTACCTTCGAGGAGCTGAATCACCTCGATGAGCTTGACATCTTTCGGGTGCCTGGTGAGTCGCAGGCCGCCGCGAACGCCGCGGGTGCTCCTGATTATTCCGGCGCCCACCAGCGGAGCGATGATGTGCTCCAGGTAGTGCAGCGAAATATTCTGTCGGCCGGCGATGTCTTTCAGCTGTACCGGTTTTTCCCCTCCGTGCCGGGCCAGGTCCAGAAGCGCCCTGGTCCCGTAACGGGCTCTCGTCGAAAGTTTCAATATCCTGACTCCATTGTTGACTAAAATAGTAAACTTTGTTCAGTTTATCATCAATCGTATTTCCTGTCAACTTGGTTCTGTTTTGGGTGATGGTTTATACCTCACCCCTGGTCCCTCAGTGTTATCTTTTCCCACCCAGCTTGCCCGCCGTAGCTTTAGCGTAGGCGGGGCCGTCCTCGTATCATGTTGGCTTATCCTGTACGATATCCCCCCAACCCCGAAGCGGGGCGTTTAAGAGGGGCGCTAGCCCCTCTTTTTAATTTCTTCCCCCTCTCCAATTAAATTTTCTTCGGGTTTCGTTCATTGTAACTGATTGGAGAGGGGGTTAGGGGGTGAGGTATAAATTAATAAAACTATATACCCCAGACGTTTACACTTTGAAGTATGATTATATATTGTGTAGAATAAGGCCTATGGAGACAGAGTTCCGGCAGCTACCCGGCGTGGACAGGGTCCTCTCCGATGAGAGGCTCAGCCAGCTTGCCGGGAAATACCCGCACGACCTGCTGGTAAGCGTTATCAGGCAGTGC
>DAOUEB010000082.1:0-14855 GCA_034430675.1 Dehalococcoidales bacterium | reverse complement strand
ATCGGGCTACTTGTTAGTCAGGGTTTCAAAGACTCGCTGTATTCCAGTGATACAAGCGCAGTTGAGCCGATATACTCATTCATAGCCAGGGGTATGATTGCCGAGGTGATTGAGGAGATTGATGAAAAAGGCAAAATAATCAAGCCTGTAAATACCGAGGACCTGATTGTCAAGATGCAGAATATGATTGATATGGGTGCCCGTGCCATTGTCGTCAGTCTCAACAATTCACATATTAATCCCGAACATGAAAAACAGATAAGGGCTACAATAAAGGAACAATCCCCCAGCTATTTCCTGGGGAGCATTAGAGTACTGCTGGCTTCTGATATCTCCGACCAGCCAGATGCTTTTTACCGCACCAACACGGCGGTAATAAACGGGTATATACACGATGCTATGGTCAGGTATCTGTACCGGGCGGAGGATGACCTGAGAGCCAATCTTTACACGCGGCCTTTAATGGTGGGGCATTCGCATGGAGGCACCGCCAGAGTCGCCAAAACAAGGGCTATTGATACTTATTCGTCCGGTCCCGTTTTGGGTGTACTTGGAGCCCAGCTGGTGGGGAAGGCCCATGGCTTCTCTGAGGTAATAGCCGTCGATGTAGGAGGCACCAGCCTGGATATCGGCATAATCCGTGGTGGTAGCCATAACTACACTCTCACTCCAATAATTTCCGACCTTCCCGTCAGCGTACCCATGATTGTCACCCACTCGGCGGGTATAGGTGGTTGTTCCATTGTAAAGCCGAATAATTCGGATGGCGTTCAGGTCGGACCGAGAAGCGCCGGTGCCAGCCCGGGCCCGGCATGCTTTAACCGTGGGGGAATGGAACCCACCGTCACGGATGCCGACGTCGCTCTGGGCTTCATCGACCCCAATAATTTCCTCGGAGGCAAGGTACTGCTTGATAAGGACAAAGCCATTGCATCAATCAAGAGAAGAATCGCCGACCCTATGAAAATCACCGTTGAGGAAGCAGCCTGCCTGATAAAGGAAACCACCGAAAGAAATATTCAAGAAGAACTGCTGCAGTTCTTGAAAGAGAAAGGTATCGGGACAGATAAACTAGGCGATTTTGCCCTGGTAGCGTACGGTGGCGGCGGCCCGACCCGCTATGGTGGTTTCGCTAGCGATTTGAAATTTGGCCGAATATTGACCAGCCCCTATGCCTCCACCTTCTGCGCTTTCGGCTTTTCGACAACAGATTTACTTCATCGTTATTCAAAGTATTTACCGCTCACCCTCTTTGACGGTGTTAACTATCTAAAGGACTATAAGCAGCTTAACGAAACCGTGGCGCAGTTAATGGATGTGGCCAGGAGAGATATTGAGGGGGAGGGGTTCTCCTCTGATAACGCTGGTTATTACCTTGAGCTTATCGGGGATAACAATCTGGCAGATTGTAACGTAAATCTGGATAAGACACGAATAAGCTCTGAGGAAGAAATGGAAAAAATATGCGCTCAATTTAGCAAACCTGGCGAGCGGGGTTCGGCTAAAATTGCCATCTCCACCGTTATCTTAAATGCCATCGTACCAATGCCCCACTACGAGTTGACCGCCAGCGCATTAGCCGGTGAAGACCCTGGCGGCGCTTCAAGAGGAGAGCGAGATGTGTACTGGTCACCTGAAATCGGTTACCGCAAGACCCCCATTTATGATAGAGAGTTACTGGTGCCGGGCAACCGAGTTATCGGTCCGGCGGTTGTTGAAGCTAAAGATACAACCTATGTCATACCGGCCAATAAATCTTACTACATCAGCGAATATTCACACGGCGTTTTAGGGGAGGTTTGATTATGACAAAAATGCGTATTACTGAAACCGTGGAAATTGACCTGGACAAAGAGATGTGGTGCTGCAATCGCTGCCACGCAGAAATATGTTCCGCCCGAGAACCTTTCATCAAGGGCTGCCTGGTTTACGAAAGGCCGGCTGGTGAAATATACGGACCACCGATTCCGGTTAAACAAGACTCCGCCACGATTTCCTACGCCCCGGACCCGGACTTTATGAGAATAGTCGAGTTTTATTGTCCGGAGTGTGGAGCTATCATCACGATTCAGTATTTACCGCCAGGCCACCCCGTTGTTACGGAAGTAGAACTTGACATTGACAAGCTAAAGGAAAGGACTTCCCAACAGCCGAAATGAACTCGAAAACAGCATTCAAAAACACTTGCAGGTTGATGAATAGTGAAAGACCCGTATTTATTCCGTTTGTTTACGGGCTTGCCGCTAAACTGGAGCAAATTCCCCTGGCGGAAATAACTTCCGACGCCAGTTACTATGCCCATTCGCTGGAGGATGCCTGTGAGTTGTTCAAATATGACGGAATAGTCAATAACTTCGACTCTACCATCGAGGCTGAGTTATGCGGTTGTGAACCGGAGCGGCACGACGACTATGCTGCCCCGAGAATCACGAGTTGCCGCCAGGTTGAACTACGGGAAATAAATCCAGAAGAAGATAGCCGCATCCAGATTCTACTGGAAACTACCAAACGTACCGTCATGTCAAAGGGCAAAGACATTGCTGTCATCGGTATTCTTACCGGACCCTGCTCACTGGTGAGGACCCTGACGAGCGATAAGGTTGATGAAATTGAAAATGCCATCCCTCTGGTCGGAAGCTTACTTACGAAACTGGTTAAAAGCCTGTGTGAATTAAGGGTTGACGCGATATTCTTCAGGGAAGACCTTCTGGATAGCGGCTATCGTGATGAATTGCTGGCATATAGCAAACCATACACGGACGCTTATACAACACTGTTTAACCTGACTAAATACTATAACTGCTTCCCGGCGCTTATTGTTAAAAATATGGAGCTAAACTTCATTACCGAACTGCACGAAATGATAAAACCGAACGGGTTAATCCTGCTGGGTAAGAGAATTAGCGATGATGACATGGCATATTTACAGAAATTGTCCGGCTCCCTGATGATTTCCTTCGGTCTGCCGCTCCTGGTAGAGAATCAGGACGAACTCAAGAACCAGTTTACCATCATCAGCCAGTTTATCAACAAACACAAGCCAACCGGATTTTTCTATGTTAGCGAAGGCGAAATTCCATATGATATGCCTCTGGAGATTCTTCACGATTTAATTGCCAGGATGCAGAACGTATAAAAAGCAACGCAGGAGGAAAAGGATGGGATATATTATCAACGTTGATGTCGGCGGCACATTTATGGACTTTTTTATAGCTAAAGGTGAAAAATACATCACCACGAAGGTACCAACTACGGCTTATGAACTTGGAGTAGGGTTCATAAGAGGAATCGAAGAGTGCGCTGAGAAAGATGGTAAAACACTTGAACAATTCCTTATCGACACCGATGTTGTCAAGTACTGCACAACTATCGGTACCAACATACTTATTGAGCATACCGGACCCAAACTGGGGTTGATAACCACACGCGGGTTTGAGGATACAATCTTCATAGGCAGAGGACGGCAGTGGGCAGACGGCCTGCCTGTTTCGGACGTCCAGGACGTCACTTCGATTGAGAAGCCGGCGCCGCTCATCCCCCGCAAGCTGGTGGTAGGCGTTAGAGAGCGACTCGACTACAGCGGTAATGTCGTCATGCCACTGGTAAAGGAGGATGTTCTGGCACAGCTCAGATATCTGGTGGATAACGGCGTGCGCGGTTTTGTGGTCAGCCTCTTATGGTCATTTATTAATCCAGTTCACGAAAGGCAAATAAGAAGCATCATCGAGGAGGAATTCCCGGAAGTCTACCTGGGTAATATGCCTATCATACTATCGTCCGAGATATCACCAAAGGAGGGCGAATATGTCAGGACGATGACGGCGATAGTTAATGCCTATATTCATGTGGGGTTTGTCGAGCAGATATCCACTTTATGCAGTGACCTGATTGACCATGGCTATCAAAGGCCGCTTCTCCTCTCCGATAACGTCGGCGGTTGTGCCAAAGTGGCCAGAACCAAGGCGATTGCTACCTATGGGGCCAGTCCTGTTAGCGGACTCTGCGGGGCAGCCCGCCTGTGTAGCGGTATCGGCCTTCCGAACGTCGTCTTTTGTGATACCGGCGGTACCAGCTTTGACATCGGACTCATTACTGATGGCAGTATTACCCACTATGACCTATACCCTACGGTTGACCGGTGGCGGACTCAAATAACGGCGATAAAAATAGCGTCAATCGGCGCCGGTGGTGGTTCAATAGCCTGGTTGAATCCCTTGCTCGGCAATCGTCTTGAGGTCGGGCCAGCCAGTGCCAAGTCCATGCCCGGCCCAGCATGCTACGACCTCGGAGGAGAAAATGCCACCGCTACTGATGCTGATGTTGTCCTTGGCTATATAAATCCGGATTACTTCCTGGGTGGAAAGTTCAAGCTGAATAAAGAAAAGGCGGTAAAGGCCTTGAAAGAGATGGGGGGGAAATCAGGATGGGATGAAATGACCACAGCTATGATGATTAAGAAGGTAGTCGATGCCAAGATGGGCAACGAGATATTCAAAGAGGTAGCCCTTAAAGGGTACGAACCTTCTGAGTTCACAATCTTCGCCGGCGGCGGGGCTGGCCCTGGGCACTGCTGTGGGTTGGCCGCCGCCTCCGAAATGAGTAAAATCATCGTCCCGCCAATGTCTTCAGTGGCGGGAGCCTACGGAGCATCAACGCTGGATGTTGTTCATAGCTATGAGAAGTCTAGAAACACCAGGCTGTTCGACTACGCCAAGGGCGCTTATTTCTCTGACTTTGACATTTTTAACTCCATTATCAACGAATTAAAAGAATTCGCCATCAGGGATATCATACTTGAAGGATTTAAAAAGGAGCAGGCGACTTTCCGGCTGGAACTCGAGATGAGATACGGCATGCAATGGCGCTATACACCTGTTGAGTCTCCCCTCCTGTTTATCAACAGTACTGAAGACGTGAAAAAAGTCTGTGACCACTTTACAGAAGAGTTCAGCCGGATGTACAGCGCTGAAGCCGCATTTCCCCAGGGAGGTGTGGAAATTGAGACATACCGTCTATTCGTACATCTGCCCCTGCCGCACTTCACGCTGACGCAACACGAAGCTATCGGTGAAAAAACGCCCAAAGCTGCCCTCAAGGGGCAAAGAGAAGCCTACTGGGAAAAACTCGGCGGGTTTAAAAATACTAATATATACCAGTGGGACCTGCTGAAGGCTGGGAACGTCATAGAAGGTCCGGCGGTAATAGAATCAGATAATACCACGGTTGTTATCGAGCCGGACTGGACGTTCACGATGGCCCCGGAACTCTACGGAATGATTACGTACAATCTTTAGCCTAACTCAGGATTTGAATAACAAACAGGAGGAAGGAAATGCCAGGTGCGATAGATTATAAAATAGGTAAAAGACTGCATCCAGAACCTCCGACGGAGGAGGAACTCGAATGTATGAAGGACATAGAACCCACTTCAGCGGGTATCTTCCTCCATAAGCTGAATACGATAACATCCGAGGGTAACGAGACTCTTGTTAAGCTCGGTGCCAGTACGGGATGTCGCTGGGGAGATACATCCTGTGCCATTTATACCCGGTTGGGTGACAGCGCCGTCTGTGCATCGGGTCTGTATTTCCACTCCGTGCTGGGTTCAACAGATGTCAAGTATATCATGAAGTACTGGTTGAACGAGCCAAGTGTCGGTGTCAGGCCGGGAGACGCATTCTTCTGTAACATGCCCTACATCCGTGGTACGCATCCTCCGGATATGGCCATCTATACACCCATATTCTACAAAGATAAGCTTGTATGCTGGATTGGAGCCGTGGTCCATACCGGGGAATGCGGCGCCTGTGAACCCGGCGGTATGCCCACCGGCTCGAGGAGCATGTATGAGGAGGGAATACAGGTCCCTGCCCTGAAAATAGCTGAAAACTACAGATTAAAAGAAGACGTTATTAATTATTTTAACCATATGGTACGAGACCCCCGGGCCATGACCCTGGACATTAAGGCAAGAATGGCATGTTTAAGAGTAGTCGAGAAACGCCTGTTAACTGCCATTGAAAGGGTAACACCTGAGTACATGACCGGGATTCTGAGGTATGTAATCAAAATTACCGGCGATGCTGCCCGGATGCGCATCAGTCAATGGAATGACGGCAGGTACAGCTTCGTGCAGTTTATTGATGCCGTAGGTATATTGCAGCGACTGACAAAGGTTGCCGTCACATTGGAGAAAAAAGGCGACCATCTATACTTCGATTATGAAGGTACCTCGCCGGAAGTTTTTGACCGCGTGGCCAATTCCCCGGGAACGGGGGTCGTCGGCGTCAACACGGTTTATTTGTTGGGGCACCTGTTCTACGATTTACCTCATAATTCGGGTATACTGGAGCCCATGTCGTTCAAGATGCCGCAGGGCACTATCGTCAATGCCAGCCGCGAGTCTCCGAAAGCCGGTTGCGCTTATGTCCACGAGGCAGGTTCATTAGCCGTTCAATACGTACTTCAGAATCTGGTTTATGCCGCCAGCCCGGAGCGGACCGAGTGTTCTGGTAACCGTGGTTTCGACACCTTATCCTACGGCGGAGTGAACCAGTATGGAGAGCCGTTTGCCGATGCGGGTGCGGAGATGAACGGAATCGGGTTTGGCGCCAGAAGCTATGCGGATGGGGTGGACGTGGCCGGGGCGTATTTTGCGCCGATGACCTCCGAGCCGGGAGAGGTTGAAAGCCTGGAATCACACCTGCCGTTCCTCTATTTGTACCGCGGCTTCCATCAGGATAGTTGCGGACACGGTAAATACCGGGGTGGTGTCGGCATGGATTATGCCGTTAAAATCCACGCCGTACCCAATGCTGCTCTGGGTACCTGGGGATTTGGCTCCAAAATAACCTTAGCCCAGGGGCTCTTCGGCGGCTACGGTGTTCCGGCTCTGCCTTTCCTGGCGGTTTCCGGTTCTAACCTGAATGAAATGCTGCAGAATACGGACACGAATATTCCGAGTTCATCCAGGATGCTTTACCAGGAGCAGGCTATTAAAGGTCATTACAGATTGAGAGGATATCCCTGCGTGGCCGAGCCTACCAGAGAAGGCGATTTAGTCGTCGGGGGCACGGGTGGAGGTGGAGGATACGGTGACCCGATAGAGCGTGACCCATCACTGGTAATGAAAGACCTGGAGAACGAGGCCGTTTCACACTGGGCTGCCAGGAATGTATATAAAGTTGTCTATGACGAAAAGATACTGGCGGTCGATGAAGAAAAAACGAAATCGCTACGTGAGAAGGAAAGAAAAGATAGAAAGGCGAGAGGCAAGAAATTCGCGGAATTTGAGAAAGAATGGTCGAAGAACAAACCCGGTGACGAGACTTTAGAGTTTTACGGCTCGTGGCCGGCACCTAAATATGAATCTTTCGATTATTGGGGTTACTGGCCGGGCGTGTCTGGAAATGAATAAAATTTTCCCCAACAGCAAAGAAGCTCTGGCTGATGTCTTTGATGGCGCCACCATACTTTGTGGCGGCTTTGGCTGTGTAGGTGGTATGCCGTCAACGTTGTTCAGGGCGCTTGCTGAGTTGCCGGTAAAGAATCTGACTCTCGTCGGTAATGCGCCGGTACTCGGCATGGAAGCTCAGAAAACGGCTGCCAGGACTATTCAGGTCCCGGATTCGTACGCAGATGGTTCATTATTGTTAAGAAACGGCCAGGTAAGCAAATTGATTGTTTCCGTGCCTGCCATGGCTATATATCGCATGCAGGAGCCTTTTCCCATCGTCAAAGCCCTGCAGGATGGGCAAGACATCGAAATTGAACTCGTCGCTCAAGGGACCCTTGCTAAAAGAATTAAAGCCGCCAGAGAAGGCACCCCTGCTTTCTACACTCGCACCGGTGTGGGAACACTACTAGAGAAGGGAAAAGAAGTCAGGCAAATTGACGGGCAGGATTACCTGCTGGAATACGCCATCAAATCCGATTTCGCCATTATCTGGGCTTACAAAGCGGACCGTTACGGTAATCTCATCTACAAAGGTACTTCCCGTACTTTCAACGCGACGATGGCTGGAGCCGCCACTATTACCGTTGCTGAAGTGGCGGAGGTGGTCGAGCTGGGTGAGCTGGACCCCGAAGCAGTGGCCACACCCGGGATATATGTGGACCGTGTAGTCAGGAGATAATGAGGGAGCAGTATAAGTATGGCAGCAGGTAGACTGGATGAGCAAACTATAGCTATGCGCGTAGCCAGGGAATTTCAGGACGGAATGGTGGTTAATTTGGGTGGTGGTATACCGAGTCTGGCATGCAACTTTGTTGCTGAGGGTAGAGAGGTTATATTCCATACTGAAAACGGAGCGCTTGGCTATGGTGGCACGGCTTCGACAGAGGAAGTAGACTGGGACCTTTTCAATGCCAGCTTCCAGCCAGTTACCCCGTTACCGGGCATGAGTTTCTTCAGCCATGACGAATCTTTCGGCATGATTACCGGTGGCCATGTAGATATAAGTGTTCTCGGAGCGCTGGAGGTGTCCGAGAAGGGTGACCTCGCTAATTGGGCGATAGGTAATATGACCGACTATAATGGAGACGTTGTCGCCTGGATAAGGACGGGCAAATTCCCCCCCGGTATCGGGGGAGCTATGGACCTTGCCGTGGGAGCTAAAAAGGTTATGGTAGCCATGATTCACACCACGAAAGACGGCAACCCAAAAATCGTTAAAGAATGTAAATACGAGCTAACGGCCCGGCGGTGTGTATCGTTAATCTTCACTGACATGGCCGTTATTGAAGTTACACCATCCGGACTCGTTTTAAAGGAAGTAGCCCCGGGTTTAACCCCGGAAGACGTTCAGGCGGTAACCGGGCCGCAACTGATTGTTGCCGACGATGTCAAGGAAATAGAACTATAGCTACGGGGTTACCGTTGAAGAAGTAGATAAGGAGAATGGAATGAGAGCCAGAGTTCCGTTCAGGGAAGGGCTTTTTGAAGAGACTCCTGGGAAAGGCTCATTGATAGGAGCCAGGTGCCAGCAGTGCGGACAGATAATTTTCCCGAGGAGAGAAGCATGCCTGAACTGCCTGGGTCAGGACCTGGAGACTATACGTCTGAGCCGGAACGGTAAACTCTACACCTATACCATCGTGCATATGCCCAGTGAGCACTTTGAACCCCCTTACGCTATCGGCTGGATAGAACTTCCGGAGGGGGTAAGGATATTTAGCCAGATCAGAGACTGGCAGGAGCGTCATCTGAAAATAGGGATGGACATGGAATTGTACTTTGAAAGACTCTGGGATGAAGAAGATAAGGAAGTAATCGGATATGTCTTCAGACCTTCCACGAAGGGTGGAGGGATTTGAAAGAATGAGAGAAGTAGCTATAATCGGGGTAGGCTGTACCGTTATGGGCAAATTCCCGGAGAGGTTGCCCTATGAACTGGGCGCGGAAGCGGCCCGGGCAGCCATACAAGATGCCGGTATATCTCCCAGGGATTTACAGTTTGCCTATTGCGCTAATCTTTACGGAGGCATGGTGATTGGGCAGGCGGTTCTAGGAGAGATAGGTATCACTGATATTGAACTGACCAATGTCGAGAACGCCTGTACCGGCGGGGCAACCGCTATCAGGAAGGCATGGTGGGATATTGCTTCCGGCCTCTACGATATCGGCATAGCAGCCGGCGTCGAATCTATAACCACGAGCCCTATGGCCGGCAAACTGATAACACCAGCCAAAGGTGACATTACCGGAGAACTCGGCATGAACATGGTTGCCAGATTCGCTTTATCGCAGAGAAGATACATGGACACGTATGACGTTTCACTGGAGCAAATCGCCAAGGTCTCGGTCAAGAACCACCGTAACGGGTGTCTGAACCCGTATTCTCAATACAAGAAAGAATTAACCGTCGAAGAAATAATTGATTCCAGGCCTATTTGTGAGCCTATTACTCTGCTGCAGTGCTGTCCGTCCACTGACGGAGCCGCCGCCGCTATTTTGGTCCCCCTCGACCTGGCCGAGAAATATACCCGCCAGCCGGTCACCATTGCCGCCTCGGTATTAAAAAGCGGAGATTATGCGTTCCGATGGGAGGATATGACCTTCTCCGATATGACCTATAAATGCGCCAGTAGCGCCTATGAAATGGCCGGCCTCGGACCTGAAGACGTTGATGTCTGTGAACTCCATGATGCTTTCGCCATGAACGAGCTACAGCATTATGTAGAGCTGGGTTTTTGTAAAAGAGGTGAAGAAACATGCCTGCTCGAGGACGGCGTTACCGACCTGGGAGGTAGGATACCGGTGAATACCAGCGGCGGTCTCCTGTCCAAGGGGCACCCCGTAAGCGCCTCAGGCGTGGCTCAAATAGTCGAACTTGTCTGGCAACTGAGAGGCCAGGCAGGTGAGCGCCAGGTTGCTAATGCCAAAGTCGGCCTGGCACATGTTATCGGCGGTGAGGTTACCGGCCTGGAGTCGGGGGCTGTTGCGGTGCATATTTTAAAGGTATAACACCGGCATTAATGTAACGCTGGTGAAAGTCGCCAGCTTTGCCATCAGCGCTTCCTTCATGGGGGCAGCCGGGGCAATCATGGCGACACGATGGACATATATTGACCCATCCATTGCTTTTAACCCGCTAATTTCTTTCATGCCAGTTTTAATGGCTATCTTCGGTGGTATGGGGCAGCTTTATGGCCCCATCACAGTGTTGTCAATCAGCGAAATGGGACACTTTTTAAACCGGACATTTTGGCATAATCAGGCGGCATTAACAAGCTTTCTGAGGCCCTGGTTGTAGTCTCTGCGGCGATTGATTGTTTGTATTTGCACCTCCTTTCTGCGTTGCAGGATTTCCTCTCTCCTGCCATATAAGATATCGGCAGGCGTCACGTTGCCGAGTGCCTTGTGATAACGGCGGTAATTGTAGTAGTCGACGAAGTCGGCAATTGCCCTCTCAAGTTGGCCAGGCGACCCTGGAAAGTAGGCCATTTCTTCACGGCCTTGACAACGTGGTTATGCCTATATATAATTTGCTTTAGCAAATCCCTTTTTGATAATGGGCAACATCTAAGGAAAAACCAGCCCAGCGTTTGCCGGTGGTTTCAGCGGATATTATACAGGCCGCTTTTAACCAGTTTTCTCTACCTGGATAGCAGGATGAAAGAACGATAGTCATGGACAGTAGTAACGTTGTTCTCCGTTTGGACAAAATATGTAAGAACTTTGGAGGTCTCCAGGTCCTGGTGGACTTGGACATGAGCGTGGAACGAGACGAGATGCTGGGGCTTATCGGCCCTAACGGCGCCGGTAAATCGACGGTGTTTAATGTCATCACATCCATTTACAGGCCAGACCGTGGTGATATTTTCTTTCTGGGGGAAAAAATTACCGGTCTGGCCCCTCACAAGTTATGCCACAGAGGGATTTCGAGAACCTACCAGCTCGTGAAGACCTTCCTGAAGATGACAGTGCTGGAAAATGTAATGCTAGCCTCTGTCTACGGCGGGAAGCACCCGGATAAGGGAACCATGGAAAGGGCGCTGGAGACTTTGGAGCTTGTTGAGCTAACCCCGCGGAAAGATATACTGGCAACGCATTTAACACTCTCTAACCGGCGTCTGCTGGAGATAGCGATGGCCCTGGCTTCAATGCCGGTACTCACGCTGCTGGATGAGCCGATGGCCGGTCTCACCACGGTTGAGATACATAAACTGCTGGAGGTAATCAAGCGTGCCAGGGATGAAAGAAAGTTCTCTATTATATGGATTGAGCACCGGGTGGATGCCATCCTTGACTTTTGCGATCGCGTGGTAGTCCTGAATTACGGTGTAAAGATTGCCGATGGCAAACCTGATGAAGTAGCCAACGACCCTAAATTTATCGAGGCGTATCTTGGCGAACCAGTTGCTTGAAGTTAAGAGTGTCGACGTTTTTTACGGAGACGTACAGGCTCTGTGGGAGGTATCGATTCAGGTCGAGGAGGGGGCTATTGTCGCCCTGGTAGGCGCTAACGGTGCCGGTAAGACGACCTTATTGAAGACGATTTCTGGCATAAATAGCGCCGCAAGAGGTGAGATACTTTTCTCGGGGGAGCCTCTGAAAAATCTTAAGCCCCAGAACATCGTGGACAGGGGCATCATGCATGTCCCCGAAGGCCGGCGCCTGTTCGCTAATCTCACGGTTCTGGAGAATTTGAGACTCGGTGCTTATGTTCCGAGGGCCCGGCCCTTCTTCGCCGAATCCCTGGAACGCTCCTTCACGCTTTTCCCCGTACTGCAAACTCGAAAAGACCAGAAAGCAGGTTCGCTGAGTGGCGGTGAACAGCAAATGCTGGCTATTGCCCGGGCTTTAATGGGCAGACCGAAACTCCTGATGCTTGATGAACCTTCCCTCGGTCTTAGCCCCATTTTTGTCAAGACGATATTCGAACTTATCCGTACCTTGAACGAACAGAAGGCGACGATATTGCTTGTCGAGCAGAACATTAATCAGGCTTTGAAGATTGCCCACCAGGCTTATGTCCTCAAGACTGGAAAGATTGTGATGAGCGGCGCAGGAAACGAACTCCTGGCGGACGAAGAAATTCGTAAGGCCTACATCGGGGAGCGCGTCGTCAGGCGCCAGAGGTGAATGCTTGAATCTTATACTCACTCTCCGGGTTCTGGTCAACGGTGTCCTTTTCGGGACGACTTACGGGATAGCCGCTGTCGGGTTGAGTCTTATCTTTGGCACCATGCGCATTATTTTCTTCGCCCAGGGGACATTCATTATATTTTTCGCGTATATCAGCTACTGGCTATTGACCCTCCTGGGTATTGACCCTTATCTATCGCTAATTATTGTTATTCCCGCATCTCTGCTGCTAGGCTCGGCGCTTTACTACGGCATCTTCAAGGAGGCCGCCGCCAACGAAGACAAGAATATCTCCCTTCTGCTCGCCATTGGGCTGATGTACCTCATAGAAAACGTCATGCTGGTGCTCTGGACGCCTGACCCGAGGTCGGTGGTGACATCATACACTACCCTGGTATTCCGACCGTTCGGTATTGTTATCCCCTTTACCCGGCTGACCACGTTATTTATCGCTGTTCTGACGGCAGCGGGCGTCTTCATTTTTCTTAAGAAGACTCTTGTTGGCACAGCTGTCAGGGCCGCTTCCGAGGACATGGTGTCCACCACTCTGATGGGAATCAACCCTAACTGGGTCAACGCCGTTGCCTTCGCCATCGGCATTGGTCTGGCGGGTGTGGCTGGAGTTGCCCTGGCGACTATCTACCCATTTGACCCCAGTTACGGTTTTATCTTCGCCATCAAGGCTTTAATCGCCCTAGCCCTCGGGGGTATCGGCAACGTGTATGGCGCTCTGCTGGGGGGAATCCTGCTGGGGCTTATTGAGAGCCTGGGGTCCTTTTATGTAGGCGGCGGATGGGCTGATGCCATATCCTACGGCGTATTCCTGCTGGTTCTAATCTTCAGGCCTCAGGGTCTCTTTGGGGGTTCAATTAAAAAGGCATGAAACATGATAGATAAGATATATTCATATATAAAAGATAAGAGACACGCAAATATATTTTTTACCGTTCTGGGTGCATTAATATTTGCTATAATCCCGCTTTTTACCGATGTCGAGGCTTCTTACTTAATCTATTTCCTGTTTCTTACCTTTGTTCATACAGTCATAGCCCAGGGGTGGAACCTGGTAGCGGGATACGCCGGGCAAATCAGCCTCGGCCAGAATGCATTTTTTGGCCTCGGGGCTTATACTACCGCCCTTATCTGGCTCCATGATATAACAAAAACGGGTTATTATTTTGACCCGGTTGTCATGATACTTAGCGGACTCGTTCCGATAGTACTGGCTATCATAATCGGAATACCGCTGCTTTCCAGGCTCAGGGGCGATTATTTTGCCTTCGGCACCCTGGGAATAGGACAAATTATTATCGTGGTGTTTTTAAAGGCGCGCGCGATAACAGGCGGAGCCGATGGTCTGCACATCCCCTCCACTGTTTATGAATCGATAGTGCCTTATTACTATACGGGTTTGCTACTGGCGCTCTTTGCGATTGCTGTTGTCTATTTCATAACGAGGTCCAGAATCGGGCTTGCCTTGAGGGCTATTAGAGAAGACGAGATGTCCGCTGCCTCACACGGAGTCTTTATCCTGAAATATAAGGTTTTTGCTTTTGCTGTGGGGGCTTTTCTTACCGGGATAGCCGGCAGCCTGTATGCCTACTACCTGTTCCATATCAACCCTGATTCCGTATTGAACATGAACTGGCTCTTCTATCCTATCCTTATGTGCGTACTGGGGGGAACCGGAACGATAATGGGCCCTGTCATTGGCGCCTTTTTCATGACCGCGATTTTTTCCTTTGGGGATGTATATTTCGCGCAGACGCATCCCATCATCTCGGGCGTGCTTATTATCCTTGTAATGAAGTTCATGCCAACAGGTATCATTGGACTTAAAGACAGGATATTCTCCCGCGGTAAGTAATACGCTGCAATGCTTCCTACCGGCTAGCGGTATTTAATCACGGCCCCCTCATCCGCAGATGATGCTAATCTGGAGTAGAGGCTCAAGTATCCTCTTTTAACCTTTGGCTCGGGTTTTTTCCAGCCCTTTAAACGTCTTTCCATCTCATCATCGGAAATATGCAGGTGAATGGTGCCCTCTATCACGTCGATGCTAATTTTCTCTCCATCTTCAACAATGGCGATATAATGATGCAATGATCTTCTTTTTGTAAGTCTTTTTCCAACTGCTCCTAGTCCCAGTTATAAATCCAGTGGTAAAAAGTTTACCCCCGACTCCCCTGACCCATGAAAAGGGATTGCCGGGGGTAAACATGCGCCGTCGATATTAGTATCAGGTTTACCTTGTTATCGACTACCG